>JBJEQS010000085.1:0-3459 GCA_051881875.1 Oscillospiraceae bacterium | reverse complement strand
AGGTTCTGCCTTTGGAAACCGCCAGCTTTTTGAAAAAAGCTGGGCAAAAACTTTTAATTTCGCCTTTTGCTTAGTAATAACATTTTTTAACTACCCGACCGCTTGGATAAAACAAAATACTTAAAACCGGAGGCGGCAACTTGCCGCAAAAAGCTGGACAAAAACTTTTATTTTGGGATTGTCGAAATTACGTTTATTAACAAAAATTTAACTCATTCAAAAACCCTTTAAAAAAATCCCGACAGGAACTTTTTATTTTATTGCTTTTTTCCTATAAAACATTTTTATTTGTACAACCGGCTGTCGAACCGCTGTTTTATAAACAGATATGAAGAAATTTTTGAAATTTACTGGACAAATGCAATTTATAGTGTTATAATATAAATCAGAGAATTCCTTTAAGTTAATCCTGCGAGGTTGACAAGGTATCATTATATATTGTTTTCAGTATGCGTGCAAAATATATTTGTGTATGCATATTACTATAATGCTGTAACTGTACCTGTCTGCTTATGCAGACGGGTATTTTTTATTGCATAAATAACTTTTTCAGGGAGGTGCCGTATTGATACAGAAAGCCGTTATTATGGACGAAAATGCCATCAGTCGTGCCATTACAAGAATATCCTATGAAATACTTGAACGCAATAAGGGAGCTGATAATCTCTGCATAATAGGCATATATTCAAGAGGTGCTGTACTTGCAAAACGTATTGCTGACAAAATTAATGAAATTGAAAATGCAAATGTATGCCTTGGAAGTCTTGATATAACTCCTTACAGAGATGACAGCAAAGCTTCGTCCTCAGAATTCATAACCGATATTGATTTCAGTACCGAAAACAAAAAGGTTGTTATCGTTGATGATGTCATATTTACAGGCAGAAGCACAAGAGCGGCAATTGATGCTGTCATTGAAAGGGGCAGACCATGTTCCATACAGCTTGCCGTTCTGATAGACAGAGGACACAGGGAAATTCCTGTAAGACCTGATTATGTAGGAAAAAATCTCCCCACATCAAAGGAGGAAACCGTTAAGGTTATGGTCAGGGAAAAGGACGGCACTGATAAGGTTGCTATTTTTATTAAAGAGGAGGTATAATTTCAGAATGCTAAGTACGGATATTCTTATCAAAAATGTCAGGGCGGTGGATATTGGTCTTGACATGAAATGTGATATATATATTGAAAATGGTCTTATATCGGAGATAGCAGAAAATATTCCCGAAAAAAATGGTGCTAAGATTATAAATGCTGACGGTCTTACTGCAATACCATCGCTTATGGATATGCACGTTCATTTCCGTGACCCCGGATTTACCTATAAGGAGGATATTATAACAGGTGCTTCGGCTGCCGCAGCAGGCGGATTTACCGCTGTTGCCTGTATGCCTAATACAAAGCCTGCTATTGATAATGTTGATACAATTAACTACATTTTAAGCAAATCAAAAAATACAGGTGTAAAGGTCTATCCGGTCGGCTGTATAACAAGAAAAATGAAAGGCGAAGAACTCTGCGATTATAAAATCCTCAAAAGAGCCGGTGCAGTTGCCGTTTCAGATGACGGAAAACCCGTTAAAAATGCTGAAATCATGCGTACTGCTCTCAAAAAGGCTGACGAGTCAAATCTCCTTGTAATTTCTCACTGTGAGGATTTGAAAATCATCAACAAGGGTATAATGCATAAAGGTTCTGTTTCCGAAATGTTAGGCGTTGCAGGTATGGACAGAGCCTCGGAGGATACCATAACCGCAAGGGAAATTATCCTTGCAAGTTCAGTGAATTCAAGAGTTCATATCGCTCATGTAAGCACCGAAGGCAGTATTGAGATTATTAAATTCGCAAAGCAGAAAGGCATTAAAGTTACCTGCGAAACCTGTCCTCATTATTTCATACTCACACATGACAAGCTTATGACAAAAGATGCGGATTACAGAATGAATCCGCCGCTCAGAGAAGAATCAGACAGGCTTGCGGTTTTAAATGCTGTTGTGAACGGCGATGTTGACTGCATAGTTACAGACCATGCTCCTCATTCGGCAGAGGAAAAAGCAGATTTCAAAACTGCTCCGAATGGAGTTGTAGGTCTTGAAACATCTCTTGCGGCTACTCTTACCGCTTTATATCATACAGGACTTGTTTCTCTTGAAAGGATTATCGAACTTATGTCCGTTAATCCGAGAAAACTTCTCAATCTCCCGATTGAAAAAATCAAGGTCGGCTTCCCTGCAAATCTTGCACTGGTTGACCTCGAAAAAGAATGGATTGTCGACCCTGAAAAGCTTCATTCCAAATCCCATAATACAGTATTCAAGGGTATGACGCTTAAAGGGAAAAATATGGTTACTATTTCCAATGGTGCTGTGAGCTATTCGGAATTATAATATAAAATTTTTAATAACAGGAGTGTGTTTGCTATGTCTTTTGACAGACTTATTGATAAAATCAAGGAAATGAAAAATCCTACAGTTGTAGGTCTTGACCCGAAACTCGATTATGTTCCAAGCTTCATAAAGGACAAGTATTTTCTTCAGGACGGGGAAACCCTCAAATCTGCCGCAAAGGCAATATTCAAGTTCAATCAGGCTATCATTGATGAAATATATGATATAGTACCTGCCATCAAGCCGCAGGCTGCTTATTATGAAATGTACGGATATTTCGGCATGAAAACTCTTGAAAAGACCATCAAGTATGCCAAACTCAAGGGTATGTATGTAATCACTGACGGCAAGAGAAATGACATCGGTGCTACCATGGAGGCTTATACAACTGCTCATCTCGGCTCGGTTATGGTTGGTGAAAGCGAGATTGAGCCGTTTGGTGCTGACGCTCTTACTGTTAATGGTTATCTCGGTTCAGACGGAATTAATCCGCTTCTTAAAGTATGTGCCGAAAGGGATAAAGGAATATTTGTACTCGTTAAGACCTCCAACAAGTCAAGCGGAGAATTGCAGGACAGACTTATTGACGGCACTCCGATTTACTGCGTTATGGGCGATATGTGCGAACAGTGGGGAAGTGAACAGATTGGCAAATACGGCTATTCATCAGTAGGTGCTGTTGTGGGTGCAACTTATCCCGAACAGCTTGCCGAACTCAGAAAAAGACTTCCGCATACAATGTTCCTTGTCCCCGGATATGGAGCTCAGGGCGGCGGTGCAAAGGGCATTGCAGGTGCATTTGATGAAAACGGTCTTGGTGCGATAGTAAACTCATCAAGAGCGATTATGTGTGCTTATAAGAATGAGGGCTGTGATGAGTCTGAATTCGCTAAGGCTGCAAGACGTGAAGCAATCCGCATGAGAGAGGATATTACATCATATATCAACCTCAAATAGCGGCAAGGTGCCGCCTCCGGTGTTTAGTCAATATTTTTCTTTATGGCAGTCAATAATATGAACTTACCTGACAAATAACCATAAATCAACGTGAGTTCGATAACCAAAAATAAAA
>JBJEQS010000084.1:0-3464 GCA_051881875.1 Oscillospiraceae bacterium | reverse complement strand
CCTGATGAAATTTTCAGTAAACTATAACGGGCGACCATTGGTCGCCCCTACAAAAATAATCCATCGAACTCACGTTAATTAATATAAATTATTTATAAAAGGTGCTAATTTATCAGCACTTTTTGTTTTTATAAGGGGTAAAATATATGAAGAAAAATAAAAAACTGCCTTCCATAGGAGCAAGAATAATAAAATCATCAATTGCCGTAGTTCTTTGTATACTGACATACTATATCCGTACATTAATTCCGATAGGTAACGGAATACCGTTTTACAGTGCTCTTGCAGCATTATGGTGTATACAGCCATACGCTTATACAACAAGGAAAATGGCTGAACAGCGAATTTCCGGAACATTTATAGGTGCTTTTTATGGACTTTTATTTTTACTGATACTGCATTTTATAGGAGTATCTTCTCCGACGGTGGTATATCTTGCAGCATCAGTAATAATCGTTCCTGTTCTTTATACCACTGTATTACTGAATAAGAAAAATGCCTCTTTTTTCTCATGTGTTGTATTTCTGAGCATTGCACTCACACATTCATTTGATGACAGTCCATATATTTTTGTACTGAACAGGGTTCTTGATACATGCATCGGTGTTGGAATAGGCATAGGAGTAAACAATTTTCATATACCTGTAAAACATGATAATAATACTTTGTACGTCAGTGGCATTGATGATGTACTTATATCGGAAAGTCCTTATTCAATACCATACAGTAAAGTAGAACTTAACCGACTTATTTCAGAAGGTGTAAAATTCACTATTTCGACTATTCATACTCCATCTGAGCTTATCCCCATTATGAGCGGTGTAAATCTTAAACTTCCGGTAATCGTTATGGATGGCACTGCTCTTTATGATTTGAATGACAACAGTTACTTTGAAACGGTTCCTCTTTCAGATGAAATAAGTCAGACAGCGGAATCAATAATCATTAATAATAATTTTCAGTGTTTTACAAGCGTTCTGTATGACCACACACTTCTTGTGTATTATAATAATCTCGTAAACAAGGCTGAGATAAAATATTTTGAGCAGCAGAAATGTTCTCCTTACTGCAATTACATACATTCTTCATACAGAAACAAACAGAATAAAGAAAAAGTACTTTATCTCACAGTTATTGATGAAGATGAGAAAATTGAATTTATTAAAAATGAACTTGAGAATTATTTAGCCGGTAAAATCAGAATTACCATAACAAAATCTGAGTATGAGGGATTTTCTTATCTCAAAATCTATTCGCCATTAGTATCCAAGAAAAAAATGATTGAAAAACTGAAACATCTTACAGGAACTGATAAAACAATCACATTTGGAAGTATTAAAGGAGAATATGATATTTATATAGAAGACGGCGGAGGAAATAATACAATAAAAAAATTGAAAAAACTATATAAAAACAGCTGAATCATAAAAGAATATAATTATAAATACTGAAAATCAGCCCACTGTGATAACACAGGAGGCTGATTTTTTATGTGAAGAAGAAAAAGAGAACGATAATACAAGCTCATCTGTAGAATGTATAAACTGTCTTCCTGCCAGAATCACTTGGAAAATTTCTCTATTTATAATCTGCTTTTACAAGATAAAATACTCCGTTTATCTGTTCTCTTTTATCCTCTATACTTCTGCATTTTTACTCTTTTAACATGAGTTCGATGAAATAAAAATTCCTAAAAAGCAAAAGTTTTGGTCAAGCTTTTTCAAAAGCTTGCGGTTTCCAAAGGCAGAGCCTTTGGTCGCTCGACAGAGAGAAACGAGGGTGTGGGGGCGGCAGCCCCCGCCCAATCATCGTTCAGAAAAGTTTTTTTGTCAAACTTTTTCCAAAAAAGTTTGTGCGAACACAGTTCGCAGAACAGTAACAATCAAATTTCAATTAAACCGCAACGGGCGACCAGTGGTCGCCCCTACAGAAATAAATCATCGAATTCACGTCTTTTAATATTTCTTTTATAATTTTCCATTGACTATCAGTCATATCACCTGTATATCCTGTCAAGTTTTAAAAATTGATTTGCGTGTCCAATTCCTCAGCCAGCTCTGTCAGAAAAGCTGCAACAGACTGTCGTTCTTTTCGCTCAGGAGGGACTTTATGTATACAGCGTTCCAGTGCATTAAAAGTGTAATCGTCATATCCGCTGTTTTCCAGCAGAAACTGTATTACATCATCAAAATAAACAGATTGTTCTGTAAGTTGTCTGGCACCTGACTTCCATTTGCTGATAAGGCTTGGGTCTACATGCAGTGATTTTGCCATTGCCGTTGTCTGGATATTCAAAAAGTCCATAATATATCCAAGAGTGGAAGTTTTTTTGCTTTTCATTTGCATAACCACCTCTTCTTATATAATACATAAATTATATCATATTCAGAGAATAATGTAAATTAGTATGGAAAACAGAATTTCTGCTTCCGAAACTATTTAAGTAATAAAATTTGTACAAACAATCGTCAATGAAACGAGTTTGACAAATGCCGCTATTTCATTGACTTCTCAAATCGTGTCTGATATAATAAAGGCAGTTACAGAGAACAAAATCCGGATTTGAATAACTCAAAGCGTAACTATTGTAAATACGAAAATACTGCGCTTAAGGCAATACCGCATAATTAACGGCTGCCGCCTTAAAACAGGCGTTACAGAAAGGTAGATTATCATGGCTGAGAATAAGGATTTCAAGTTTGTTGACCACTATGAGTTCGATGAAGAACTTTTGAAAAAAGCATTTGCTGAAGCAAGAGAAGTTTATAAAGAACGTGGCTTCATGCGTAAGATGGGTTTCGGTAAAGCACCTGCTATTACAACAGTTGATATGGCTAAGGCATGGATGAGTGAGGGACACCCGTTTACATGTAATCACTCTGAAGAAGTTTGTGCAGAAGCACTTAAAGTCTTAGAAGCAGGCAGAAAGTCTGGTGTACCGATTTTCCATACAACAACAGGATTCCTTGGTGAAGCACAGATGGACCTTCCGAGATGGGACGAGAAAATTCCGCTTACTACACTGGACATCAACAGCGAATGGATGGAAATTGACCCTAAAATCAAGCCGCTTCCGGAAGAACCGGTAATTCACAAGAAGTTTGCTTCCAATTTCTTCGGCACACATCTTGCACAGACTCTAAATTATCTTGGAGTTGATACACTGATTGTCATGGGTGCAACAGCATGTGCGTGTGTAAGACACACTGTTATGGATTCAACTGGCTATGGTTTCAAAACTATTGTTCCGGAAGGTACTGTAGGCGACCGTGTACCGGGCGTTGTAGAGTGGAATCTCTTTGATATGGAAGCTAAGTTCTGCGATGTTGTACCGGTTGATGAAGTTGTAAAATATCTTGAGGGTATTGATTCTTCCGTATACACAAAGCACGCAAGAAAGTTCGATAAGTATTGATATACCAAATAACTATTGAACAAAGCAACTAAAAGTGATATAATAAAAA
>JBJEQS010000083.1:0-15010 GCA_051881875.1 Oscillospiraceae bacterium | reverse complement strand
GGGGGCTTGCCCCCGCCCTTCAATCGTTCCAAAAAAGTTTTTTGTCAAACTTTTTATAAAAAAAGGTTGGGCGGCTTTCAGCCGCCTGCTGACATTCACAGCAAGCCACAACGGGCGACCAATGGTCGCCACTACAAAAACAATCCATCGAACTCACGTTAATAATTGTAAAATCTTACATCATATCTGATGCTGAAATCGCTTCCAGTGCAGAAAAAGCCTGTTTAAGATTTGAAACACCGATTATGCGTATATTATAATTGCCCGCATTGATATTTTTAAGCGATTGCTTTGGAACGATACAATTTTTAAAACCCATGCGTTCTGCTTCCCTTATACGCTGCACTATATGGGTGACCGAACGTATCTCACCGCCAAGACCTATTTCACCGAAAGCAATTGTTTTTTCATCTACCGGCTTATCCCATAAGCCCGAACATAAAGCAAGTGCAACCGAAAGGTCACCTGCCGGCTCATCAAGCTTCAATCCGCCTACAATATTCAGATATACATCAAGAGTACCGAAAAATACACCGGCACGTTTTTCAAGTACAGCAAGAATTATCGCAAGTCTGTTGAAATCAAAGCCTGTTGCCATTCTTCTAGGAGATGAAAAGCTGCTTTTTGAAACAAGAGCCTGTACCTCAGCTAGCAATGGTCTTGAACCCTCCATAATACAGGCAACACAAGTACCCGATACATTATGCGGTCTGCCCGAAAGGAGCATTTCAGATGGATTTTCAACCTCTCTAAGACCTGTATCAATCATTTCAAATACACCAAGTTCATTTGTAGAGCCAAATCTGTTTTTTACGGCTCTGAGCATGCGATAATTAAGATGTCTTTCGCCCTCAAAGAAAAGAACCGTATCAACTATATGCTCCATAACCTTAGGACCTGCAATAGCACCGTCCTTATTTACATGACCTACAATAAATATAGGGATTTCCTCACTTTTGGCAGTACGCATGAAAAGATTGGTACATTCACGCACCTGAGTAATGCTTCCGGGACTTGAATTTACCTGCTGAATACTCATTGTCTGAATGGAGTCGATTATAACGATATCAGGCTTGTTTGCGGATATGGTATCGGAAATTGCCTCTGCATCATTAGATGAAAGAAGCGAAAGATTTTCAGTTGTAACATTAAGACGTTCCGCCCTTAGCTTTATCTGCCGCATTGATTCCTCACCGGAAACGTACAGTATTGAATAATTTTCGCCGAGAAACTGGCAAATCTGCAAAAGCAGTGTACTTTTACCGATACCGGGTTCACCGCCGAGAAGAACTATTGAACCCTTTACAAGACCGCCGCCGAGAACTCTGTTAAGCTCACCGATACCTGTATCATATCTTACATCACTATCCCCTGTTATTTCATCAAGAGTGCTGATTTTAGAGGATAAATCAACAAGCTTTCGTGAAGCTGATGATGATTTTGATGAAGTCTGAACTGACTGCTGTTCTTCAAAGGTATTCCACATACCGCAATTCTGGCATCTGCCGTTCCATTTGGGACTTTCAAATCCACATTCACGACATACATAAAGGATTTTTGATTTAGCCATATTAAAAATTTACTCCTCATTTATCACTTTCAGAAAATCTTCTGAAAATTTTTCTGTTTTGATTTTTCCAACACCCGATACTTTAGTGAATTCCTCCTTGTTTTTAGGAAGTTTCGCACACATATCACGCAGAGAAGCGTCTGAAAATACTATATAAGCAGGAACACTTAATTTATCAGCAATTTCACGCCTTAATTTCTTTAGCCTGAGCATAAGCTCATCGTTTATATTATTAACAATGTTTTTCTTCTTTTCCTGTTTAACGGGCATGAAAACAGTATTTTTTTGCTTTAATAATGCAGTTGATAATGAATTCAGCATTGCAACAGGGTATTCACCATCTGAAATGGATATATATTTTTTACTTACAAGGAAATTTATAATCTGTACACAATCCTTTTCCGTCATATCACTCATAATTCCGTATGTGGAAAGCGAATCGAATTTATTGCTTCTGATTTTTTCAGACTTGCTTCCGGTAAGGATTTGAGCGATTGTATGAATACCGCCTGTTCTGTTTCTCTGCTGTAAACGGTATATGCATGAAATGATTTTCTGGGCAGAAACTGTAATATCAATGTAGTCAATATCTCCGTTGCAGCTGGAGCAGTTATCGCATTTGCAAGGAGAATTATCTCCGAAATAGCGGAGAATATATTCTCTCAGACACTCCCCTGTTGTACAGTAGTTCGCCATATCATTAAGACGCTTTAAATCCCTTGCTTTAGCTTTTTCTCTTTCTTCGTCATCGGCTTCATATTCAGAATTTTCTATAAGAAATCTGTTTGTGCGGATATCCTGACCGCTGTAAAGGAGAATACATTCAGCATTTTCGCCGTCACGACCTGCCCTGCCTGCCTCCTGATAGTAGCTCTCAATGCTCTTAGGCATATTATAATGAACAACGAATGAAACATCAGGCTTGTCAATACCCATTCCGAAAGCATTTGTAGCCACCATAATCTGTTTTCGGTCAAAAATGAAATCGTCCTGATTTTGCTGGCGTTCCATATCTGTAAGACCTGCATGATAACAGGTAGCGGATATGCCCCTTGCGGATAATTTATTGCATAAAGCCTCTGTAAGCTTTCTTGATATGCAGTAAATAATTCCGCTTTTACTGCTGTTACGCTGAATAATTTTCATAAGGCTTTCAAATTTGTCATCAGGCTTCTGAACGCCGAAATAAAGATTTTTTCTGTTGAAATCCGTTGTAATGCAGAATGGATTTGATAATTTCAGCATTTTCCGGATATCATCTTTAACCTCAATTGTAGCAGTCGCAGTAAATGCGGTTATAACCGGACGATATGACAGCTTTTCAACAAATTCGATAATACGCAGATAGCTTGGACGGAAATCCTGTCCCCATTGAGAAATACAGTGAGCCTCATCAACTGTAATCATTGATATGTGAACACTCTTTGCAAACTGAATAAAATCAGGGGTAAGCAGTCTTTCGGGAGCAACATATATAAGCTTGAATTCGCCCTCATAAGCCATATTAAGAACCTCATTGAATTCAAAATATGACTGTGAACTGTTGAGAAATGCAACAGGAACACCATTAGCCCTTAAAGCTTCAACCTGGTCTTTCATAAGGGCAATAAGCGGAGATATAACAATTGAAACACCATCAAGCATAATCGCAGGAATCTGATAGCAAAGGGATTTTCCCGCACCTGTCGGCATAACTGCCATAACATCATTTCCATTAAGTATATTGTCTATAATTTCGGACTGACCGTCACGAAATGCTTCATATCCGAAATAGCTGCCAAGAACCTGTTCTTTTGTCATTCCTCGTCATCCTGATTTTCAGTTTCTTCCTGTACATCTTCTGATAATTCTTCATCATCTTCCTGATGCTTGCCTGACTCCTCCTCATGCTTTATGACCTTATCCTTAACGGCAGTAATAATATTCATATATATATTCTCCTTATGCTCGGCAGGTTTTTCAGATTCTTCGGGAGTTATTATGGGTTCGGACGAATAATAATCCTCAATATCAGTGCTTAAATTCTTTAATTTCAGTTTTTCATCAACACTATTCTTGAAAAGTGTGTATATAATCGCAAATACTGGAACACCTATAAGCATACCGATAAATCCAAAAAGACCGCCGCCTATAAAGATAGCGAATATAATCCAGAATGTAGGCAGACCGATAGAATTTCCGAGTATCTTCGGTCCGATGATATTTCCGTCAATCTGCTGGAGAACAACAATGAATATAATAAACGGTATCACCTTTGCAGGATTATAGAGAAGTATTAGAAATGCACTCGGAACAGCACCTATTATAGGGCCAAAGAAAGGAATCATATTTGTGATGCCGATGATACAGCTTATAAGTACAGTATATGGCATATCCATTATAGTAAGAGTTGTAAATGCAAGCATTGCTATAATAAATGAGTCTATTGCCTTTCCCAGAAGAAAACCTGTAAATTTTTCATTTGCTTCCCTGCCGATACTCAGAAGCTTTTCACATCTTTTCTTTGAAAAAAATGCATATAAAACCTTTTTTGACTGAGCAAGGAACTGTTCCTTATTGAAAAGAAGATAAAGTGAAACTATAAATCCGAGGATAAAATCCTTTACACCACTGAAAACCGATGAAAGACCATTTTTCAGTGCCGTTATAATATTTTCAATAGTAGGCTTCAGACTTGAAATCCAGCTTATAATTGAATCCTGAATATGAGCAACCTGTTCTTCAAGCCATGTCCTGATAGTTGAACTAAGCTCAGGATTATTGTCAAGGAATTCCATAACTGTATTATAGAGATTATTAAAATATGCAGGTGCATTATCAATCAGCACATTCAGACTGTTCACCAGCTCAGGAACAACCATTGCAATAACAGCTGTTAATATGGCAATCGTAAGCACTGAGGTAATAACTATGCTTACAACCCTTACAGTTGAATTTCTCTCTTTTTTCTTGTTAATTATGGGTTTCAGCATATTGTCGGCTCTCACCATAATCGGATTTAAAAGATAAGCGATAATAAGTCCCCATATAATCGGAGAAAATGTTTTCAGTACAGCTCTGAAAACCACTACAAACTTATCGTATTTGATTACGATAGCACCAAGAACAAGACAGATTGAAAATACAATCAGCACATAGGCGGCAATTGTATTATACTTTGAATTGAACCTTAATTTCATAAATACATCCTCCTTTTTTATTCTGCACAACGCAAATCCAATGAAAATAAGCTTATTGAATTCACGTTAAATAATATTATACACCTTTTTTTTACAAAATGGAATAGTTTAATAAAAAAATCCTCATAAAAAAATCATGAGGATTTCTGTTTGTAATATATCTATTTATTATCAGACTTTTTTCCTGATGATGAAGGTTTTCTCTGCGGATTTGGTCTTGAACCCTGCGGTCTTCTCTGTGCAGATGTTCCGGAACTATGCGGTTTCCTGTGTGCAGATGTTCCTGAACCCTGTGGTCTTCTTGGAGCAGAGCCTGAACTGCGTGGTCTTCCTGAACTATTCATATTGCTTGGCGGTCTTTTCTTTTGCTGAGCATTTCTGTTCTTTGCAGCAAGAGCCTTTTTCCTTGCAGCCATCATGTTATTATACTGATAAATGTAATATGCAATATATATTACAGAAAGCATGAAACCGAAAAGAAGTGAAAGCATAAACCATTTTGATTTAAAGAATCCTCCGGCAACAGATGCCCAGTATTTTGATTTTGAAAGTTCAACATTCTTGGAGGCAATAAGGTCTGTTTGGAATATTGTTTCACCATTATAAACGAGCGAAAGCTTTCCAAGTACATCACCCTCTGTAACAGGAGCAGTAACATTATCAAAAACCTCCGTACGTTTTTCAATAAGTGAAACGCTTACTGTATTATCCCATAGAACTTTATAGCCCTGATAAGGTTTTAATATTACAAAAGCATCATCAGCAGAGTACATAACCTTTGCTTCCTGAGATTCCTCCTCTGTAGTTATGATAGACTTGTATGAAAGATTCTTGAAAGCCCAGTCAAATATATTCTTAGCATCTTCAATATGGGAGAACCATGTATTTCCGTTCTGGTCATCAATAGGAGCATTCAGAAGAACAAGTATATGATTTGTACCGTCCTGACTTGCCTTTGTGGCAAGTGCTCTGCCTGTTTCATCGCCGTAACCGGTTTTTATTCCATGTGCCGACTGATAATAATAATCAGAATCCGGAATTGTCATAAGATTTGTGTGAGTAATTTCCCATGGTTCAGTATGTTTATTGGAAGCCGGCATCTCATAGCTTGTTGCAGTGGATATTTTTTCAAATTCATCAAGAGTGAGAGCATACTTTATAATTTTAACCATATCCTCAGCAGTAGTAAGCTGAGCCGGGTCATAAAGACCATGAGGATTTGTGAATACAGTATTTTCGCATCCAAGTTCCTTAGCCTTGTCATTCATCATTCCAACGAAAACCTTTGTGCTTCCGTTTCCGATATGGTAAGCAATTGTACCTGCTGCTTCGGTAGATGAAGCGAGCATCATTGCATAGAGCAGAGTTTTCATAGTTACTTCTTCATCAATATCGAGGTTTGCAACAGGTATAAAAATATCGGGGTATGTTTCACGATATGATGCAAAATCATCAAATACCGATGCCGGACAGGCAACAACTGTTTCAAGGTCATTGCAGTTTTCAAGGCATACGACAGCAGTCATAATCTGAGCAAGCTGTGCAGGAGCCTGTTGTTTCTGTGAATTTTTTGCATACAGTATTGTATCTGTATCAAGATTGTAAAGTACAGCGGATTCACTGTTCACTTCAAAAGGCGGTGTAAATGAAACGGCATCAGCTTCAACACATGGAATAAGGTTCAGCATAAGCATAATAACCGTAAATACCGCAAGGAATTTCTTCATTCAAATCATCTCCGACAACAAAATTTCTTTACACAAATTTATATCTGAAAAGGCGTTCAGACGCCTGAAACGAATTATAAATCCATAAGGATTAAAGTAATAAAAAGTCTATTTATTATTATAACAAATTTTCATGAAAAGTAAAAGAGGTTTTAAGAAATTTTTAAAATTTTTACAAATTTCAATTGCCTTCGACAACAAAATATGATAAAATATAGATATGTGAGTAAAAAACGAAAGGAATGAGAATATTTGATATTGATAACCGGAGATACTCATGGAGATATTACACGTTTCAAGGACAGCAAACTCCGCAGGCTGAAAAAGAATGATTATTTTATAATATGCGGTGATTTTGGATTTATATGGGATAACAGCCGCCATGAACAAACCATACTGAAAAAGCTCAGCAATATGAAATATAATATACTTTTCGTTGATGGATGCCATGAGAACTTTGACACGCTTAACAGCCTTGAAGTACAGGAATGGAACGGAGGCAAGGTTCATTTCATATCCGATAACATAATTCACCTTATGCGTGGACAGGTATACGAAATAGATGGTAAAAAAATATTCACCATGGGCGGCGGAAGAAGTCAGGATATAGATATACGTCGGGAAGCAGGAACATGGTATGAATCAGAGATACCGTCAGCAGATGAAATAATGGAAGGATTTAAAAACCTTGAAAAATGCGGAAACAAAGTAGACTATATCATAACTCATGAACCTCCCGGATTTATAAAGAATTGTTTTAATGACATGAATATGGAAAGACTTGAAGCTGATAAGTTTTTTGAAAACATAATTGAGAAATGCGAATTCAGAAACTGGTATTTTGGAAAATGCCATACAAACAGAATAATACCGCAGAATTTCTATGCACTTTTTGATTATATAATCCCTGTTGAATAAACGGAGGCGTTTATCTATGTATCCACGTTCTTTTCTCGTAATACTTTCAGTATTTTTCGGCGGATTGAGCGTCCTCTCAGGAGTGGAATCAAAATCGAAATATAACAACTATAACATATATAAAAAATCAGGATATGAAACCGAAGCCGATATAATTGAATACAGTGAATACGCAGATGGCAGAAAAAAATACAGCAGACTGAGAATAAAATACTATAACGGTGAAAATGATACGGAAAACATAATAGTTGTAAGCCGCAAAAAAGGTTTGAAGTATAAATCATCAGCATGCTGTCCTGTGGTATGCATAAAAGGAAGAAAGAGCATAATAGATATATTGAACAATGGTTTGTTTGACAATAAATTTCTTAATGAAGGATTTATTGAAACGATAGACAAAAGCAGGAAATTTCTTTATAAATCTAAATTGAACGATGGCTCTGTATACCTGAAAGAAGATTCACATTTTCTTAGTTCAGCTATATTTGATACGGTGTGTTCTGTTGTTGCAGCTTTAATATCGCTGATAACGTTTTTACATTATTTTGAATTTTTTAAATATTGGATATAAAAGTAACGGAGCAGATGTTTAATCTGCTCCGTTTATTATGTCAATTTAATTTATAAGCGACTTTCATCACTTAACATGAGTTTCTATCGGACTCACCCCATTGCATCAGAAATATTTATAAAAAACGGAATGTAAATACTTCATTTCAGAACACCTCATTTAAAATTACTATATTCTAAATAAAAGCTCTTTCCATCGGTAACACCTTTTTCTGAAGAAATTTTTATATTTTCTGATGATGCATAAATTCTAAAGAATTCAGTTCATCCTGATGTTAAATCTTCATTTCAGACACCTCATAAAATATATTTATTTAACAAGCTGAAACTCTTTCCATTGGTAACACCTTTTTCTGTATAAGATTAAATAAAATCCGGAATTAATCTAAATGACTTTCATCATTTAACTGAATGTCTTGGAGGTCTCGCTCCCTTCTAAGATTTTCTGATGAAACGAATTGCAGTAATCATAAACATCACAACCCTTTTCAGAATTATTCAGTATAATAATCGGTTAATCATAATTAAGATTGCCTGTCCATTTCAATCACCTTATTCAAAATTATCAGCTGCTTTCTATGTAAAGACAAACATGTCACAAATCGGGTTATCCTGAACCCAAAGGCATCAAAAATCTTCGTAAAAAGCAATTATGAATCATTTTTCAATGCACCGACTGATAAGTTGAACGAATGGCTGTCAGATTAAGAAATGCAAATCTTTTTTAATATATTACAAATCGGAATGCAGCAAATTTTATATCTGCTCATATTCCCTGAAAATTCATCTGCAAATCAAACGTGACGAACCATGAAAAATGATTTCAGAAATCTGTGACTCGGATATACTGCTTTCCATCGGTCACGCCTCCTTCTTGATATTGATTTATACCTGCAAGAGAACTTAACTGTTCTCACCGAAGCCTTGCAGATTATAACATCGGTCAAGGAAAACTTACGGAACACTTACCTGATGAGATGTACTGCACCGTTTGTAGTATTCTCTTTCCTTGATATTATAATACCATACTTTTCTGTAAATGTCAACACTTTTTTTAAAAAAATTTTAAAAAATATATTTAATATGCCGTTCACATTTTATACTTGACAATTTAATTTTAATATAGTAAAATTAAATTGATGCGTGACTGTCTTTCAGAATATATACGCATGATTACAAAAGCTGACTCGTTCAGCGGACAGGAGATGTTAAACATGGCTGAAAACGAAAAGGAATATACACCTGATTTATATACCCTTGTTGATGACGAGGGAAATGAACAGACATTTGAAATGATTGATGCTCTTGAAGAAAATGGTACTCAGTATTATGCACTGACTCCATATCCGGAAGAACTTGCAAATGATGAGCTTGTTATTCTCAAGATGGATACAATAGACGGTGAAGACCTTCTTGTATCAATTGATGACGATGATGAATACGACAGAATCGGCGAAATCTTCCTCCAAAGAATCAATGAAATGTTTGATTTTGATGATGAAGATGAATACGAAGAAGATATGGACGAAGACTAAATCTAAAAAATTATCATTTTCCATAAAAAACTATTGATTTTTTGATTTGATTGTGTTATAATAATAACATCTTAAATATTCTGCCTTGTGCGAGCAAGTATGATTTTTTATAATCCAACACGTTTAATAAGGGAATTCAGCTCTGACTGAGGACTGCAGACCTCCCGTTTATACGGAAGAAGGGAGCGAGAGACTTTCAGGCGGATACCCACCTGCTTTGTGCGGGTTTTATGCATCATACGACGGCAAGGCGGTTTATTTTTTATTTCCAATCCAAGTAAATTCAGAATACATTATCCCATCTAACTGATGGATAATGTATTTTTTTATTTTTGTAATTGAAATGCTATTGAATTTATAAATATGTAATGCTATAATAATAAGTACAATGCAGATACCTGCCTGTTTTACATTGAAAAAGGCAGCATCACAGCAAATATATATCAAGGATGTGTATGAACATTGGCAAATCTGGAAATGACAAAATCAGAAACTTTAAAAACAGTAAAAATGGTTATGAACGAAGTAAAAAAAGCCGTTATAGGGAAAGATGACGTAATCATTAAAGTGCTCCTTGCGATACTTTCACGAGGACATATACTTATTGATGATATTCCCGGTGTAGGCAAAACAACTCTTGCACTCGCATTTGCAAAGGCACTCGATTTAAAGCATAACAGAATGCAGTTCACACCTGATGTTCTGCCCACAGATGTTACAGGCTTTTCAATATATAACAAGGAAACAAACCTGTTTGATTATAAACCGGGTGTAATTATGTGCAATCTTTTCCTTGCTGACGAGATAAACCGTACATCAAGCAAAACACAGTCTGCACTTCTCGAAGTAATGGCTGAAGGAAAAACTACAGTAGACGGTGTTACAAGACAGCTTCCGAAGCCTTTTATGGTAATAGCAACACAGAATCCTATCGGTTCAATCGGCACACAGATGCTTCCTGAATCGCAGCTTGACAGATTTATGATAAAAATAACAATGGGCTATCCTGACATAGATAGCGAAATCGGCATAATAAAATCAAGACAGTCCGAAAATCCGCTTGATTCAGTTCAGCGTATAGCCGGAGCTGAAGATATAATCAGAATGCAGAATGTTGCTGAATCAGTGCATATTGACGATAAAGTATATACATACATAGCCAATCTTATACAGGCAACAAGAAATCATCCGCTTATAAAACTCGGAGTAAGTCCAAGAGGTACTCTCGCACTTACAGCCATAACAAAATCCACTGCTCTGCTCAAAGGAAGGGATTATGTAATACCTGATGATGTTGCATTTGTATTTAAAGATGTAGTAGGTCACAGAATTCTTCTTAATTCCAAAGCCAGAATAAACGATGTGACAATATCTGATGTAGCTGATGAGATACTTGCATCAGTAAAAGTTCCGGAAATTTCAAGAAAAAAATCCGGACAGCATTAAGAAAGATTTTTTAAGGTGAAAAATGATTAAAAATAAATTATTATATATATGTCTGCTTATAATACTCGCCGTCTTCTATATACTTTATATAGATAATCTGTCTTTTTTTCTGCTGATGCTTGGAATACTGTTTCCGGTGATTCTCTTTTTCATCACACTGCATATACGTTCAAAATTAAATGCAGAACTTTCATGCATAAAACTTTCAGAAAATAAAAATTCAGATATAACAATTGATGTAAATATTGAGAATAAAAGTATATTTCCTGTATCAAACGCCTGCGTAACGCTTGAAATCATGAATGTGCTTGACAGTATACCGGAGGAAATGACAGCAATAATCCCGATACAGCCTAAGAATATGCAGAATATGTCATTCAACGTATCATCAAAATACTGCGGAAAACTTATCGTATCACTAAAAAAAATAAAAATATATGATTATTTCAACATAAATTCATTCACTAAAAAGTTTGAATGTCATAAGGAAATAGTAATTATGCCGCAGACTTATCCTATACAGATATTCACAGACCATTCTCTTGATGAAAATACAGAAAGTGAACTTTATTCCAAAATAAGAGCCGGCGATGACTGCTCCGAAGTATTCAATATAAGAAACTATGCAGACGGTGACAAGATAAACAGAATACACTGGAAACTCAGCATGAAACATGATGAAATTATGGTAAAAGACTACAGCCTGCCCATAAACTGTTCAGTGCTGCTGCTCTTTGAATTCTTTACCGATTATACTGCCGGATATATGGAAAAACTAAATACCATTATCGAAACATTAAGCTCTGTTTCAGAATCCATTGCCGAAAGTGAAGCAGTACATGAAATAGGCTGGTACAACACATCAAAAAATCTATATATATCAAATCGCATCTCCACAAGCGAGGACGTTGCATCATTCCTCGGAACTGTTATGCGTGCCACAGCCTACAATGAGAAGGATAAGGCATTTTCACATCATATGAAGATAAATGCTGAACGTAGATTCTCTCATGTCATATACATAGCCTCCGATATATCTGAAGATGTAATGAATAAATTTGATTCCGATGAAAATACCGACAGAAAAACTATACTCTATATAACACATGATACAGAAAATCTTCCTGATTATTTTGCAAAATTCTATGGCAGAATAAACATAATACCAATACAATGCGAAAAATTAAACCAATGCCTTTATGAAATGCTTATATAGGAGGTAAAAATTCAGATATGGCAAAAACAAAAGAAAGAAAACATACTTTTGCTGACAGCGGCATATCTATAAGGGACAGCATAACTCTTTCTGTAAACAACAGAATACTGCCTGTAAAAAAGCTTATAGTAATTTTAATGACATTTCTCGGAATATTCGGCAGTATGTATTCGTTCATGTCCTACTTTGATTTCACTTATGATAAGAGTACATTCCTGATATATAATCTGATATTCTTTGCAGTATTCTCGGTTATACTCAATCTTCCAAACAGACTGAAGCTTTTTATCATTCCTATATGTCTGCTCTATGAAACGATATTCGTGCGTCAGCGTGATAATTTCATAAACGGATTCAAGGCTATGTATAATGTAGTAGCCAAAACAATTCATCTTACATATGGTGATATAATGTACTACAGACTTGATAAAAGCGTTGATATAGCGGATTCAACCACAATATTTTTTCTGCTTTCAAGTTTCCTTATTTCGCTTATTGTATGCTATTTCACATACTGCACATCACTTTTCCCGTTTGGAATAGCAATAACATTCTTTCTTGTGGAAACAGGACTTTATTTTGGATTTACACCATCATATCCCGCTTTCATCATGGTGCTGATATACTGGATATATCTGATTGCAAACGGATTTTCGGGCTATCACTGCACAAACGGTGAAAAATCAGCCGGATTTATACGAAACGGAAATAAATTCTATGCAAAAGCAAATATAAAATTTAGCGTCGGAGAATTATCAGGATTAACCGCAGCTTTACTCTCGTTTGTATTGTTCACATCATCAATCTTTATCACTGATTATATTGGATATGAACGTTCAGAAAAAATTAATGAAATAAGAAATAATGTAAAAACATCTGTTTCTGAATTTTCAATTGATAATATCCCTGACAGTATGAGTAAGCTTGCAATGTCATTCGGAAATTTTTCAGCAGCTCCCGGAAAACTCGGACAATTTTCAAATATCAGTTTCAAAAATGAGGTAAATCTTCAGGCATCATTTGACAAGAAACTGGACAGTGAAATATATCTTAAATGCTTTACTGGTTCATACTATCTCGATAACGAATGGAATGATTTTCCAAAAGAAACTTATAAAAAATACGACAGTATGTTCAGCGAATTTGAAGAAAGCGGAGTTTTCCCGCAGGATTTTCTTAGTATATCATCAAAATATCTGCCAAACAGTTTACAATGCAGTATAAAAATAAATTCTGTAATGGAAAAACCAAAATATCTGTATACACCATACGGAACAGATACAAAACTTCTTGAAAAGAAATATGATACCGCCGTATCATCGGAAAATCTCGAAGACTACAGCCTTGATTTTATATATACAGGAAGCTATGAAAAATTCATGTCCTCCGTTCATTATGCAGAAGCACAGAAAAATGATTCTGTATTCAATAATTTTGCAGCTGAAGAAAATGTTTATCGTAACTATGTATACAATGAATATCTTCAGCTTCCCGACAATCAGGATATGAAGGATATATATACCGAGTTCAGCGATGTAATTGAAAATGCAGCAGCAAGGTCATCATCTGCTGAATACTATGCCGATTATGACGGAAGATACACTGAAATCATGTACAACTGTGAGGATATATATTCAACTCTGTGTGAAATAAGAAGTGCAATCTCCCAGAATACCGAGTATACCCTCTCCCCCGGAAGAACGCCTGCAACAAGAGATTTCACAGCATATTTTCTGCTTGAAAACAAAAAAGGATACTGTTCACACTATGCATCAGCCGGAATAATTCTTGCCAGAATGTGCGGAATACCTGCAAGATATGCTGAAGGATATATAATAACAGGCAATGATTTTGAAGAAGCTATATATGATTACAGAGGATTGTACACTGTAAACATAAAAGACAGCCGTTCTCATGCATGGGCTGAAATATATATTGATGGTCTTGGCTGGGTGCCGTTTGAATTCACTCCCGGATATGAAGCCGGACTTATCGCTGCTGAATCAGAAATGTCAAATCCTAAGGTTACAGTAGTAATGCCTCCCGAAACCACAGAAGCACCTCCTGTTACAACTGAAATTCCGGTAAATCCTGAACAGCCTGAAACAACTATGATAACCGAAATAACAGAGGAGTCCAACGGTACCTCACAGAATACGGATATAACTGAATATATACCAGCACAAACTGACACTTCAGATGATGACAATAACAATCCAAACATAATTTCCAAAATAATAAACAATAAAATTATTATGGGAATAATCATCTCAATTGCCGGAATAATCATCGTATTCATAATAGTAATACTTGTATTTTTAATAAAAAGAAAATATGTTATCGCTAAAAGAAATGCTGTATTTGAAAAAGGTTCATCAAATGAAAGTGCATTGGTTGCATATCATTATATTATATCACTGCTTAACTTTGAAGGTATAAGAAACAGTTCAAATATGCATCATATGAAATTTGCGGAATATGCTGAAAATAATTCTCAGTATCTGCAAAAGGGCGAATTTACAGAAGCTACAGCAATTGCTCTTAAATCAGACCTCAGTGAACATAAAATAACAAAAGAAGAATCCGATATGATTATAAATCTTGCAAAAAGAATATGCAGTGAAACAGAGAAAAACTCCAATAAAAAGCAGAAATTCTATCTCAGATATATTCTGAATCTCTCATAATACGAAAACAGAACGTCAGAGCATATGAAAAAATGTGTTCTGACGTTCCTTGTTCAATGTATAAACACGCAAATTCGATGAAATAAAGTTAACTCGAAAAGTAAAAATTTTGGTCAAGCTTTTGCGGCAAGGTGCCGCCTCCGGTGTTTAGTCAATATTTTT
>JBJEQS010000082.1:0-3488 GCA_051881875.1 Oscillospiraceae bacterium | reverse complement strand
CCGCCAGCTTTTTGAAAAAAGCTGGGCAAAAACTTTTAGTTTCGTTACTTTATTTGCCTATAACATTTTTTCTTATGGCTCGACCGCATAATTAAGTTATTTTGTGTTACTGGTAAACAATGCGGAATTGACCAATACGGTCGAGCCAATAAGCAAGGTGAACGTTGGAACTAAGCCGCTGAAAGCGGCTTGCAACGAACCGGAGACGGCAGATTGCTATAATATATTTTTTCAACACTGAATATTTTCCCTTTATATTCCAATAATCAGAGCAGAGGTGGTTAATATGAAAAAAATAAATACTTCTCTTATTATAGGTTTTGTATTGTCCGTAATCTTTTCAGGTATATTCAGTTTTAATGCTGATTACAGTCATTTGCAGAATAATGTGCTTAGATTACATATCATTGCCAATTCTGACAGTGTTGCTGACCAGAATCTGAAACTTGAAATAAGGGACAGGATACTTGCACATTCCGATGAATTTTTTCCGGAATGTGAGAATATTCATCAGGCTGAAATGAGTATTTCTGAAAACCTTGATAAAATTACAGCCATTGCACAGCAGACAATCAATGAAAACGGTTTTTCATACAGTGCAGATGCCGAAATAGTCGATATGCATTTTGACAGCAAAGTATATGATGATATTACAATGCCTGCCGGAAATTATAAGGCACTAAGAATAACTCTTGGAAAAGCTGAAGGGCATAACTGGTGGTGTGTTATGTATCCGCCGTTATGCGTACAGGTTGACGGCGTTACGGGTGAATATTTTACAGATGGTGAACAGGATATACTTTATAATCCGGAAAATTATGAGATACGTTTCAAATGCGTTGAGATTTTTAATGAAATTTTTTCGGAATAATAATGCAATTTTAACATGAGTTCGACAACTAAAATAAAAGTTTGGGCGAACGAAGTTCGCAGAACAGGAAATATGAATTTATCAGAAAATAAAAACGGGCGACCACTGGTCGCCCCTACAGAGATTAATGATTTTACAATGTAGGGGCGAACTGCGTTCGCCCGTTATGGCTTATTGGGAATTTGTGTTGTTTGCTGATATTTCATATCAGCAAATTCAGCGAAATGCGTTCGCTCAAACTTTTTTAAACGATTGAAGGGCGGGGGCAACTTGCCGCTTATGAAAAGTATACAAGCTCTGTTTCAGGCTTTTCCGCTTTTGATACATCAATGATATTCAGCACAGGAACAGGACCTTGTTCCGCATTGTCCTTATATCCGACCTTAGCAGTTATATTAACCCATTCCTCGTTATTTACCTTAATTTCCCTGTCAGATGTGCATAACAACTTGAGAAATGCAAGGTCATCACTGCAGCAGGTCATAGCCTGTCTGCCTGTTATAAATGCAGTTGACGGAAATTTAGGCGGTCTTACAGCCATGCCCTTGAATTTTACAGTTTTTCCATCATAGCGTTCAATGTTTTCCATTACATCTATATACCACAGACCATAGTCAATGTCGCTTATCTCAATCACATCGGCATTTATATCAAACGGGAGAATATCATCAGCCTTTTCGACTGTGCCGTCCTCACCCATGAACAATACTGTTGCCGGCGGATTCAGAGCCTTGATATTTGCCCTGAGATTGATTTTCTTTGTATCTTCAGTGCATCTGTTGAATATTACAAGTGAGGAATATCTGAACTGTTCGCTCATGATAGCCGCCATGTTTTTCATCTGCACATCAAATGCAGAAGCGTCAATTGATGTTATAATATCCTCAATATACCAGCCCTCAGGGAATGTTATTCCGAATGTATCATCAATTTTTGACATACAGTTATGCTCTATGAGTACATTTGCCGGCTGATATTCCCTGTCAATATTTGCAAGGAATTCCTCTGTAAATTCATCAGGAACATCAACATGGATTATTGATACATTTCTCTTGGCGAATTCTGCTTCATCATATTCCTTTTCGCCTTCTTCGCAAACAAGCACTATGGTTTTTCTGCCGTCCATGAAATATTCCTCATTCAGCCAGTCATGAACCATAGTGGTTTTACCGCTTTCTATAAAGCCTGTAAATACAAAGACAGGAACTTCCATTCCGTCCTCATAATTCTGCATATTATCTGCCATAATTATCCTCCTGTATTATACACCAAACAATTCAGCAAGATTTTCTTTGTTTATATCGGCAGCGATTACGCATAATTTGCCTGTATAATCAGCTTTGCCTCTGCGGATTTCATATTCCTCCGGAACAAAGTCAAAATAGAACCATTCGCCCTCTGCTGACGGAAGTATGCCCTTTGCACGAAGTACAGTGCCATATTTTTCACTGTTGCCAAGTTCATTGAGAGCATTTCTGATTTCATCTTCTGTAAATTTCTTAGGAGTTTCAACGCCCCAGCTTGTGAATGCTTCATCTGCATGGTGATGATGTTCGTGGTCATGGTCATGACCGCAGCATTCGCCGTCATGGTGGTGATGATGTTCATGTTCGTGGTCATGACCGCAGCATTCGCCGTCATGGTGATGATGATGTTCATGTTCGTGGTCATGGTCACAGCATTCATCGTCATGGTGATGATGTCCATGGCAGTGCGGACACTCTGTTTCATGCATAAGCTCATCTTCAAGCTTTTCATCTTTTTCGATGGCATTGAGAATAGTCTGACCATCAAGCTCGTCCCATGGAGTTGTTATGATGACAGCATTTTCATTATGCTTTCTTATCTGAGCAACACATTTTTCTATTTTTTCGGGAGTTGATTTCTGAGTGCGGCTGAGAATAATTGTAGTTGCATTTTCAATCTGATTGTTGAAAAATTCTCCGAATGTCTTTTCATACATATTGTATTTTGTAACATCGGCAACAGTTGTAAAGCGTTTAATTTCGAGTTCTGCATCGGATTTAACCTTCTTTACAGCGTCGATTACATCTGAAAGCTTGCCAACGCCTGATGGTTCGATGATAACTCTGTCGGGAGTATATTTTTCCAGAACTTCGCTGAGAGAACGGCTGAAATCTCCCACGAGAGTACAGCATATACAGCCTGAATTCATTTCAGTTATCTGAATACCTGCTTCCTTGAGGAATCCGCCGTCAATTCCTATTTCACCGAATTCATTTTCTATCAGCACAACCTTTTCGCCCTTGAACGCATCTGAGATGAGTTTTTTTATGAGGGTTGTTTTTCCTGCACCGAGGAAACCTGATATAATATTTATTTTTGTCATTATAGATTACCTCCAAAAAAATTTATTTCAAAGTATATTATAGCACATAATTTCTTATACTGCAAATATTTTAATGTGAGTTCGACAGAAAAATTTTAATATAAAAAATAAGGAAATTTTCTTATCTTTTGTAGGGGTGACCATTGGTCGCCCGCCGAAATCCCCATAAAACTGCAACGGGCGACCATTGGTCGCCCGTTATGATTTACTGGGAATTTTATTGTTCCTGTTCTGCGAACTCCGTTCGCACAAACTTTTTTTGGAAAA
>JBJEQS010000081.1:0-3507 GCA_051881875.1 Oscillospiraceae bacterium | reverse complement strand
TTCTGCTTTCATATCTCTATTATATCATATTTTTTCTATGAGAACAAGTTCTTATATTAAATGAAGGATTAGAAACTCTTGTTGCACAATGCTTTGCCTATACTAATATAACGGAACTAACAATCCCATCGACTGTAAAAAGCATAGCTGAATCTGCTTTACCATACTATAAAATAGAAAAACTTACAATTCTTAGTGCTTATATTTCACAACTTAATACATCTTTTTTTAATGAAAACAGTACAGTATATTGTTATAAAAATTGTGGTCTATATAAATATTGTCAGAAAAATAGTATTAATTGCGAATCTCTCGGTTTATATATACCGGAAGATACTTCCTTAAAATACAGTATAAACGAAGATGAAACAATAACAATTACAGGCTGTAATTCTAAATTTGTAACTGAAATAACTATACCGGAAAAAATTGATGGCTTTACTGTTACAGGCATAAAAAATTTAAGCTATCCTTATTTAGAAAAAGTCATTATGCCTGATACTATTACAACAATAGCAGAATGTGCTTTTTATGGCTGTGAAAATCTTCAAACCCTAAGACTTTCAGCAAATATTTCTGCTCTGCCTACACTCATAACCGGTCAGATTTATGAAGACCATACGGGTGAATTTGTAAGAAATACATATATGGGCGTTTTTCAAAACTGTTACAATCTGAATAAAGTAATTATTCCAACAAGCATGACAAAAATTGAATATGCTACATTTATAGGCTGTGGTCTTGAAAAAATTGTCATACCTGCAAGTATAGAATATATTGAAGATGATTTTAAAGCTATGGATATTTCTTCTGTGGGAATTCACAAATACAACGAGCATGATTTAACAATCTATACATATCCTGATGCAACTGCTGCTATTCGTTTCGCAAATTATCGTGAAATACCATATAAAATAATCGGTGATGTATCTGGCAACAATGAAATTGACAGTTCAGACGCATTGACATTGCTTAATACTGTTGTCGGAAATTCCGAAAAAACTGAGGATATGGAAGTCTGCGATTTTGATTATGATGGCGAAATCACTTCCGCTGATGTACTCCAAGTTCTTAATTATATCGTTGGAAACATTGATTCACTTTATTAATACAAAAATGCCTCCGGAATATTATTCCGAAGGCATTTTTTATACTATGAACAAGCATGAAATATTAAAGTTCCTGAATTACATTGATAAGGAATTTCTTTAACTGTGAAAGGTCTTTTACATCAACTGCATTATCCTTGTTTACATCAGCATTTGCAAATCCCTGTACTGTAAGAGTCTGCATTTTTACTATATGCTGACAGATACTTGTAACATCTCTTACATCAACCGAATTATCACCGCTTGCATCGCCCATTAAAGTCGGTTCAGGCAAATCACCGCCCATATTATCAGTGGTTAATGATGTTTCTGTTGTGGTTTCGGTTGCTGGTTCTTCTGTGGTGGTAACTGTGGCAGTATCCTGTGAAGTAACAGTTGTATCTTCAGTAACAGCAGTTGTTTCTTCTGTAGTAGTGGTTTCTTCAGGTGTTGTTACAACAGGCTCGTTTCCGCCCGACCAGTCACCGAATTTATGGTTTTCATCAATTTCTGATGCATTTGAAATAACTGATTTTACCGATTCAGTATCTCCGCCGTACATTGAATAAAGTCCTGCAATAGCAAGGATAAAGCTTCCGTTATAATCAAGTGCCGGTTCAGTGCATGAGTATGAATCTGTGTTGTCATCATATGAACCGCTTGCATCTGTCGGACCTCCGACCAATGCTCCGTAAAGAACGTGTGTCATTGTATCCTTATTTGGATTTGCGGCTCTGTGATGAATATGAACCGGATATGTATCAGTATATCCGATAAGATAGCTTCTGTTTGCTGAATTCTGACCAAGCAGATAGTTCATCTGTTTTTTTGCATATTCAGCATATTCTGTAGTATTTGAATATTTTGAATACCAGAGAGCATACATCTGCCATGCACAGTTATATCTTGAAGCACCCCAGCCTCCGCCTACAGGATAATATGCCTGACTTGTGTCAGATACCTGATTTTTCATTTCATAAACAAGCTCATTGCCATAGCTTTCAAATCCAAGTGAGTAAAGCAGTGCGGCATATCCGCCCCATACTTTATCCCATGAATAAATCCAGCAGTCATAATTTCCGCCGTCATAACAGCCGTTGTTTACTCCAATCGGCTTATATGAATCTATTGTGCCATTAGCAATACTGCACCATAAATCGCCCCATGCAACATCATCAACCTGAGAGCCTGAAGAATAGTATGAACCTACACCATCATATGTAGCACCCTGATATGCAGAACCGAATTTCTGGAGAGCATTTGCATATTTAAGACACTCATCAGCATAGGCAGAATCAACTTCACGCATTGCAAGTGATGAAGCTGCAAGAGCAGATGCCATCTGACAGGCAGCATCGGTTGAATTTTTGGATTTTGTAGCCCAGTATGTAGGTCTGTCCATAGTCTGCGACTCCGGTGATGACCATTCACCATGGTCATTATCTCCGCCTACCATATAGCAGAATGTTACTACATCATCATTGCTGTCAAGATATGTAACTTTCATAAAATAATCGCACATCTCTTTAAGAATATCGAAAAGATGGTCCTTTGAGCCTGTTTCTGTAAATGCCTCCGGATATTCATAATAAGCCCATGCAAGACTTGTAGCTGCATATCCCATAGTCATTGAAAATTTAATATGGTCGCCGGCATCATGGTAACCGCCTGACACGTCAATAACATCAGAACCGCCGTTTGCATTTCTGATAAATTCCTTTTCTTCGCTTCCTAACCCCTGAGCTGAATTGAGAGAAGCTTTTTCATCATATGTATGACAATTTCCCCTCCATGTAAGTGCATTATCGTCAACATTATTTCCGCATTGATTAGCATCAAAGAAGTACAATGACAGATTAAGTGCTTCTGCATAATTTGCATCGCTTTCAGCTGAAATATTCATACTATCTGCTGATGGAATAAGACAAAGTGATGATACTGCAAATACCAGGCTGCATATACCTGATATTAATTTTTTGGCTGTTGGTTTCATAATAAATCTCCTCCATAAATAAAAAGCATATCATATAATTATATAATAAATGATAAAGATGTTAAGTTCAATAAACAAAAATAAATATTTAAAAATTATTCACATTTTTCTATAAAACAGAGCATATTTGCATATATTTATTATGCATTATGCTTAATAACAAAACATCAAAAATAAAAGTTTTTTGTCCAGCTTTTTCAAAAAAGTTTGGGCTAACTGAGTTCGCATAACGTAAACAATAAAATTTCAAGTAAACCATAACGGGCGACCATTGCTCGCCTCTACAGAATAAACCACCAAATTCACGTTACTTTAAAATAAAAATTAAAAAAATACTACACTTAAAGTTTATTTTAGTGTATAATAGTTATAATAACGTGAGTTCGATAGATTTATTTTGTAATGGCGAACTATATTCGCCAGTCT
>JBJEQS010000080.1:0-3515 GCA_051881875.1 Oscillospiraceae bacterium | reverse complement strand
AAAAGCTTGACCAAAACTTTTGTTTTTCGATTATTTTTTATCTTGAGATTTTTTTGTCGAACTCACGTTAATATAAAAATACATCTGAAAAGGAGATTGTTAATATGTATAAAATTCTGGTAGTTGATGATGAAATCAATATAAGGCGTGTTGTCAGAGAATACGCTGAATTTGAAGGATACAGCGTTGAAGAAGCTGATAACGGCATGACTGCCGTTGATATGGCAAAGAACAACAATTTTGACCTTATAATAATGGACGTAATGATGCCAAGACTTGACGGATTTTCAGCTTGCAAGGAAATAAAAAAATATAAAAATATTCCTGTTATAATGCTTTCCGCAAGGGGTGAGGAATATGACAAGCTTTTCGGTTTTGAAATAGGCATTGATGATTATGTTGTAAAGCCGTTTTCACCAAAGGAACTTATGGCAAGAGTAAAGGCTGTGATAAAGCGTAATTCATCAGCCGGTGTATCGGTTTCATCTGACAGATGCATATTTGAGGGGCTTGAGATAGATATGGCAGGCAGAGAGGTATATGTGAATTCAGAAAAAGTATCAATGACTCCGAAGGAATATGATTTGCTTTTCTACCTTGTAAAAAATAAGAATATTGCACTTTCAAGGGATAAGCTCCTTGAGGAAGTATGGGGATATGATTTTTTCGGAGATGACCGTACAGTTGATACACATATAAAAATGCTGAGAAACAGTCTTGGAGAATACAGAAAATTCATAGTTACGCTGAGAGGAATGGGATATAAATTTGAAGCAGCAAATTAAAGAAAAATCAATAAGTCTGCGTATGTCAATATGCATATATCTGCTGCTGTTTACAGTCATAGTTCTTGGACTGCTTTGGCTTTTTCAGATAGTGTTTCTACAGAAATTCTATACAACTATGCGGCAGGATGCGGTAAAATCATCTGCCATAACCATGATTAATGAATACGGCAGGGACGGATATGAAAAAGTATTTGACAAGCTGGCATATGAAAATGAAATATGCATAAGAGTAGTGGATATATATGGACTGAGAACATTATACTCAAATGATGACATAATGGGCGGAAACTGTATGATTCATGGCGGTTCAAGAATTTCAGACTATATAATGGAATTAAGGCAGTCTGAAACAGGAGTAATAAGCCATAAGCTGAAAAATCCCCGAACTCAGCTTGATACACTGCTGCTCGGTTCGCTGCTGTTTGACAGCGATAACAACGTGTGCGGATATCTGCTGATAAATGCAACTCTTGAACCTGTAGGTTCTACAGTAAAGATACTTAAAAAACAGCTTGCATATGTAACAATAATACTTGTAGGCGTATGTATTCTGCTTGCGGTTATAATATCAAAAAGTGTTGCAAAGCCTATTGTAAATATAACCAAATCAGCAGAACGTCTTGCAAAGGGAGATTATGAAACAAAATTTGACGGCGGTAAATATACAGAAATTCAGATGCTTGCAAATACTCTTAATTACGCTTCAGATGAAATTTCAAGAGTGGATACAATGCAGCGTGACCTTATAGCCAATGTGTCGCATGACCTCAGAACTCCGCTTACAATGCTTAAAGCATATGCAGAGATGATAAGGGATTTATCAGGTGATAATCCTGTAAAGAGAGCAGAGCATCTGGGAATCATCATAGATGAAACGGACAGGCTTGCACTGCTTGTATCAGATATGCTTGACCTTTCAAAGATTGAAAACGGAAACCAGAAACTGAATTTCTCGGAAATGAATGTTACAGCGAAGCTTCATGAGATAATTGACAGATATAAAGGCTTCTGCGAAAAGGACGGATATACAATAAGCTTTACACCTGATGAAGAAATAACTGTTGTATGCGATATAGTGAAGATTGAACAGGTTATATATAATCTTATAAACAATGCCATAAACTATACAGGCGATGACAAGCGGATATATGTAAGGCAGATAAACAAGGATAAATATGTCCGTATTGAAATAAGCGATACAGGCGAGGGAATTTCCGAGGAAAATATCAAGCTTATATTTGATAAATATTATCGCTCAAAAAATCATAAGAGGGAAGTAGTCGGAACAGGGCTTGGACTATCCATAGTAAAAGCAATATTAAAGAAGCATAATTATCCGTATGGAGTTCAGAGTACAGTCGGAAAGGGTTCAACATTCTGGTTTGAAATATCTCTTGATAATCAGCGGACTGAATAATTTCAGTTGCCTATCATATGATTTTCACATAACAAACACAATCAAAAGGTAATATAATAATGTGCTCGGAACGCAAAGGAGCATACTTTTTCATACTATAATATTCAGGTATTGCCAATGTGCCGGAATATTAAAAATCCCCAATAATCCCTATATCAAAAAAATAAAATCCCTATGCTGATAAAGCATAGGGATTTTATTTTGCGGCAACTTGCCGTTTACTGAATGTATTTTCCTTTTATTGTGACAATAAATCCGTCAATGTTATTTCCTGATACAGAATACTGAAAATTAATCGGAACAGGAAGTTCTGATTTTGACTGCTCCATATTCTCAAATGGTGAGTAGTAAATCTGATATGTTTCATTGTTTATGGTTGCAGTATACGGATTATCAAAGGAATAGGCTTTTAGGAAATGAATATATTCGGAAATACAGAAATTATTTTCCTCCAGTATGTATGAATGGGGGATACCAACATATCGGAAATGATAAGGCTGACCGTCCATCTCTGTTATATCGGATTTTTCATCTTTCCAGCTTACAACAAAGCCGTATTTATAGCAGTTTTTGTTAATCCATTCAAAATCGCCTGTACCATCATATTCTAGAATTTTTCCGTCATATAAGGCGAGGTCTATTGCATATCCTGTGTGATTTTCACTGCATCCGGGTTTGAATATTGTTTTGTCTGTCTTATGTCCTGTTAATGTTGTGTCGTTCTGATACATTGAATTCTGCTTTGCAGGAGAACGGTATCCGCTGCTTATCATAACTTTCTGTACATCGTCCTTTATTGCAAGTATTGCATCTGTATAATTCTGATTGAGTTCATTAAATGCAGTAATGGCTTCATATCTGAGCAATACGTTGTTGTCAACTATTGAATACTTGTCATTTTTATATTCCTTTACGGAAACCAGACCATCGGTTCTATCGGCAAATTTGTATTCATGCTTATTGTCAATAAGCAAAAGGCTTCCGTCATATACATCAGCCTTTTTCATTTCAAGAGTATTATGAGAAATATTGTAAATTTTTTTTGAAGATGTCTGCTGAATTTCTTCTGTTTCTGTGACCTGTGTGTTTTCTGATGAGGTTTCATATGTAGTCCTGTCATATGACGGATTTCTGTAAAGACGGACAGAATAGGAATGAATTAATGAAATTACTGAAACAATAATGGCAAGAACGGATATGACAATGATATATATTGTATATTTTTTATTTTTTTTCTTTGCTGATTTTTTAGCCATAAAATAAATGCACTCTCCATAATGATTTTTTCATAATTTTACTTGTTTAATTAT
>JBJEQS010000079.1:0-3515 GCA_051881875.1 Oscillospiraceae bacterium | reverse complement strand
AGACTGGCGAATATAGTTCGCCATTACAAAATAAATCTATCGAACTCACGTTATACAATAATATATCTGAAAATGTATATATTAAAGTATAGCATAAAGGAATATGCTCGTCAATGAATTAAAATACAGAAAATAATGCCTGTTTCTCCTCTTTTCATGAATACCATGCACAAATTTGCTAAAATTAACCTTATGTATGATATTTTTTTCACATACTTTTACTCAAATACGCTGAAAAATCCATTCAGAAATATCATATTCGTTTTATCAAGCTCATACTATAATTTATTTATATGCATCAGCAAAAAAAATTTTCTTGACAATTTTCCTAAAAAGTTATACAATAAAAGTGTTGCATTATTTGCGGGCAACTATACTTTATTTATTATATTTCAAAGGAGGGAGTAACTGTTTTTATATGATGTATGTTGTTATAGGTATCATATCCCTGCTTGTCGGTGCAGGTGCTTCAGGATACATATTCTATGGAAAAGGTCGTGAATCTTTCCGCAAGGAAGCAGAACTTGATTTCAATTCAGCTCAGAATAAGGCAGGCCGTATGCTCGAAGATGCTGAAAAAGAAGCTGAAAGTATGAAAAAAGGTGCTTTGGTTGAAGCAAAGGACGAAATACACAAACTTCGTTCTGAAGCTGAAAAGGAAATTAAAGACCGCCGCAATGAAATTTCCCGTCAGGAAAGAAGAATTCAGCAGAAAGAAGAATCTCTTGACAAGAAAAATGATAATATCGAACGCAAGGAAGAACTCCTCAACTCAAAAATCAGGTCAGCTGAGGAAAAACTCTCCGAGGCAGAATCAATCAAGAAAAGTCAGATGGATATTCTTGAAAAAATATCAGAGCTTACTCGTGAACAGGCTAAGGAATATATTATCCAGATGCTTGAAAACGAACTGATTCATGAAAAATCTGTCAAAATTCTCGCTTATGAACAGCAGATAAAGGATAATTGTGAGGAAAAGGCAAGAAACTATATCTCTCTTGCAATTGCTAAATGTGCCGCAGAACAGGTTTCAGAATCCGCTGTTTCAGTTGTTACTCTGCCTAATGATGAAATGAAAGGCAGAATTATCGGCCGTGAAGGAAGAAATATCCGTACTCTTGAAACTCTTACAGGCGTTGACCTCATCATTGATGATACTCCTGAAGCTATCACACTCTCCTGCTTCGACCAGGTAAGACGTGAAGTAGCAAGAATCGCTCTCGAAAAGCTTATTGCAGACGGAAGAATTCACCCTACAAGAATTGAGGAAATGGTCGATAAGGCAAGACGTGAGGTAGAACATAAGATTAAACAGGAAGGTGAACGTGCCGTTCTTGAAACAAATGTTCATGGCATTAATCATGAACTTGTCAAGCTTATAGGCCGCCTGCGTTTCCGTACAAGTTACCGTCAGAATGTCCTCAATCATTCAATAGAGGTTGCACAGCTTGCCGGAATACTCGCTTCCGAACTCGGTGTCGATGCCAACCTTGCAAGACGTGCCGGTCTTCTCCATGATATAGGAAAGGCTCTCACTGCCGAAATCGAAGGCTCTCATGTACAGATAGGCGTTGATGTATGCCGCAAGTACAAGGAAAACCCTGAAGTAATCCATGCCATTGAGGCACATCACAATGATGTTGAGCCAAAAACTGTAATTGCCTGTCTGGTACAGGCTGCTGATGCCATTTCAGCCGCAAGACCTGCTGCAAGAAGCGAAAACTATGAAAGCTATATCAAGCGTCTTCAGAAGCTTGAGGAAATATGCTCATCATATGACGGTGTTGACAAGTGCTATGCTATTCAGGCAGGACGTGAAATTCGTGTTATGGTTTCACCTGACGATATTAATGATGAAAAAATGAATATCGTTGCAAGAGAAATTGCAAAACAGATTGAAACTGAAATGGATTATCCGGGACAGATTAAGGTTCATCTCATAAGAGAAAGCCGTGCTATTGAATACGCCAAGTAATTCATTTCAACTATAAAAACAGAAAGTACCCTGCATATTACCATTATGCAGGGTATTTTCGGTTGGATAGGTATGAAATTTTTCAATAAAGTTAAGTAACAAAATTGTCAGCGGCGGCTCGCCGCAAAAGGAGGAATTTTCTTTGCCAAAAACCATATTCCATACAACCGAAAAATCCAATTTCATACTCAATATGAAACAGGAAACCGTTGATAAAATCGCATTTTATGTTCTCACAGGAATATGCATACTTATGACAATAAGTCAGATTCCTGCCGAATTCGGTTACGGCATGACGGATATGCCTTTTCTTGCAATGGGTATATCAAGCGTTTTTGCCGTTGTTATCGGCATAATCATGTTTTTAAGACAGCGTGCCGATAAAAGTCATATACTCTGCATAACCCTCATGTCATTCCTTTTGGTATGGTCGCTTATATCATACTACCTCTCATTCAATATGAAAACTGCCCTCTGGGGACAGGACGGTCGTTATGATGGTCTTATGACTTCCATAGGCTATGCTTTCATATTCTTTACCGCCGCAATGATTTCAGAAAAAAGCATTGAGCGTATCATTGATGTAATGATTGCCGCAGGAGCATTTCACAGCCTATGGTCACTGTATCAGATGTTCTGGTTCGGAACATCATATTACTATAATCTTGAAGTAATTGCTGTAAAGGAAACAAGACTTGCAAGCGGATTAACAGGAAGTCCTTTCTTCCTTGCAATGCTTATGAATATACTCCTTGTTGCCGCACTTCTCGGTTCATCATTTACCGATAATAAAAAGCGAAAAATATGCTATTCAGCCGCAGCTGTTTTATTCACGCTCACAGCTTTGCAGACTCATGTACTCTCCGCAGTAATCGGTCTGATTATCGTATATGTTTCATGCCTGATAATAACCTGTGCATATAAACATTCAAAATTTTCCGCAATAGCTTTATATATCGCAGGAATTGCCGTTATAACCGCTGAAATTGTTATGGGATACAAATTCTATGACGGCGGTATAGCATGGCAGGATTCATTTTATCGTCTTGGTGTAACAGGATATTATTCATTCAGCAACTCCGGTTTTGATATAAACAATCTCCATGAGGTTTACTCATACTTCTGGAATGAGGCAATTGATGGAATAAGAAAATATCCGTTTTTCGGAACAGGCCCTGACTGTTTTACATATCTCCAGTACAAAACTACAAATATACTCCAGTATGAAGTGAATTCAATAGACAGACCTTATAATGAATATCTTTTCCTTGCCGCAACAAGAGGTATACCATACGCAATCGGCTATATTGTAATGCTTGTATCGGCAGTTGTAAGCGGATTTAAGAATATCAAATCAAATAAAGCATGGTATTTCAAAGCATTTCCGATATGCATAATTGTATTCATGGTAATGAGCATATTCAATGACGCATCTGTTTCATATATGCCGTTTGTATGGATATTTGCAGGCTTCTGCTTTATCAGGCGGCAAGTTGCCGCCTCCGGTTCGTAGCAAGCCGCTTACAGCGGCTTAGTTTCG
>JBJEQS010000078.1:0-3521 GCA_051881875.1 Oscillospiraceae bacterium | reverse complement strand
TCCAAAGGCAGAGCCTTTGGTCGCTCGAATGAGCGAAATGGGGGTGTGGGGGCGGTAGCCCCCGCCCTAAATGGCGTTCAAAAAAGTTTTTTGTCAAACTTTTTCCAAAAAAAGTTTGTGCGAACGCAGTTCGCAAAACAAGAACAATAAAATTTTCGATAAACCGCAACAGGCGACCAATGGTCGCCCCTACATAGCAAAAAAAGTTTGGGCGGCTTTCAGCCGCCTGATAAAATTTCCGGTAAATTAAGACAGGCAACCAAAATAATCCATCGAACTCACGTTAAAAATAAATCCGTCAGATACAATTGATATATCAGCTATATAATTTTGGTATAGTCTGCAATAAAATTTATTGCTTTTAAGTGCATATGTTAACAAATTGTTAATAATTATATGGTATAATAGGCATAACAATAATGTATACAAACTTCGTATTATTGCTTAATTAAAAATAAAGGATGTTTATTATGGCTCACAATTATGATGTGATTATCGTTGGAAGCGGTGTTGCAGGACTTTACTCAGCACTCTGTCTGCCTGAAACCTTAAAAATTCTTATACTTTCAAAGCGTGAACTTACTCTCTGCAATTCTGCACTTGCACAGGGCGGCATAGCAGGCGTATACAAATCATCTGATGACAATATACAGCTGCATCAGAATGATACGATGATTGCAGGCGGTTTCAAAAATAATACCGAAACTGTCGGCATACTTGTAAAGGAAGCAGGAAAAAATATCGAAAATATCATAAATCTCGGAGTTGATTTCGACAAAAATCCGGACGGCACTTTCCACAGAACGCTTGAAGGCGGACATTGCCGCCACAGGATTTTTCACCATAAAGATGCAACAGGATATGAAGTGCTTACAAAACTCCTCGCAAATGTTCAGAATTTGCCGAATGTTGATATACTTGAAAATACCTATCTTTCTGACATACAGAAAACTGCAACGGGCTTTTCAATAGATACTTTCAGCAATAATACGAATATTTCATACAACTGCCATTTTCTTATACTCGCAACTGGCGGCATAGGACGTGTATATGAATTCACCACAAATTCCGCAATTGCCACAGGTGACGGTATCGCCCTTGCATATGAAATGGGTGCGGATATAAAAAATCTCAGCTTTGTACAGTTCCACCCCACAGCATTCAACAATAAGCATACAAGAGAATGTTTCCTCATATCCGAAGCAGTTCGTGGAGAGGGTGCGTATCTTTTAAACTGCAATGGCGAACGCTTTATGCAGAATTATGATGACAGACTGGAGCTTGCTCCGAGAGATGTCGTTTCCCATGCTATAATAAATGAGAGCAAAAAACAGAATTCAGATGAATTCTACCTTGATATATCACATAAAGATGCAGATTTCCTGAAAAAACGCTTCCCTATGATATATAAAAATCTGCTTGAACAGGGATATGACCTTACAAAAGACAGAATTCCGATTTTCCCATGTCAGCATTACCTCATGGGCGGTATCAATGTAGACAGCCATGCAGAAACATCAATAGACAATATGTATGCAGTCGGCGAATGTTCACATACGGGTGTTCATGGCAATAATCGCCTTGCAAGCAATTCACTTCTTGAAGCACTCGTATTTTCAAAGCAGGCGGCTGATGATATTGCATCAAAGCTTGAAAATACTTCGGACGATTTTGAGGAGTATACTTTTGAACACAGTGCAGATGCAGTTCCGATACCTCTCGGAATACGAACGGAAATCCGCCATATTATGCAGAAAAGCTATTTTGTAATACCAGATAAAAAGGCTGTTGTTGAGGGCTTTGAAAGAGTTGCCGAAATAAGAAAAATGCTTATGAACGGAAACTATATCCATAATGCTGATTACATAGAGGCTAAATCTCTTGCAACAGTTGCATATATCATACTTAAAGAAGTAATATAGCGGCAAGTTGCCGCCTCCGGTTTTTAGTCAATATTTTTCTTTGTGGTAGTCAATAATATGAACTTACCTGACAAGTGACAATATATCAGCATAAAAATTTCGCCTTATAAAAATTTTCGGGTAGGTAAAAAGTGGACTAATAAAGTTAAAACCGAAAATAGAGGTTTTTGCCCAGCTTTTTTCAAAAAGCTGGTGGGGTCAAGGGGCAAAGCCCTTGTCGCCGTCCGCAGACGGCGAAACTCCAAGGGGTGCGGGGGCGAAGCCCCTGCCCAATCATCGTTCAGAAAAGTTTTTTGTCAAACTTTTTCCAAAAAAAGTTTGGGCGGCTTTCAGCCGCCTGATGAAATTTTCATTAATTAACAACGGGCGACCAATGGTCGCCCTACATAAAACACAGACAATTTGTGGAATTATAAAATCAGTCTGAAAGGAATTTTTTATTATGATGCTTTTACAGAGTTATATTGATTCAGTCATAACAACTGCACTGAATGAAGATATAAATTATATAGATGTTACAACTGATTACCTTATAGATGAAAACCATAAGAGTACAGGATTTTATCTTGCAAAAGATGATGGCATACTCTGCGGAATTGATATTGCCAAGCGTGTATTTGAACTTGTGGGCGGCGATTTTGAATGTAAGATACTTATACATGATGGTGAAAAGGTGAAAAAAGGCGATATAATCGCTGAATTTTCAGGCAGTACAAGGACGCTTCTCAAAGGTGAAAGAACTGCTCTCAACATATTACAGCATATGTCGGGAATTGCCACAGCTGTAAATAAATGCGTTCAGCTTGTTGATGGAACATCGGCACAGATTACCGATACAAGAAAAACTCTCCCCGGACTGCGTAATCTTCAGAAATATGCGGTAACTGTAGGCGGCGGAAAAAATCACCGTTTCAATCTGTCTGACGGTGCAATGCTCAAGGATAATCATATTGATGCATACGGCAGCATAACAGGTGCAGTACAGGCTCTCCGTACAAAAATCGGTCATATGGTAAAAATCGAAGTTGAAGTACGCAATATGCAGGAGCTTGATGAGGCTATAAATGCAGGTGCAGATGTTATCATGCTCGATAATATGAACTGTGAGGAAATGAAAAAGGCTGTTGAATTCACAGACGGCAGAGCAAAGCTTGAAGCATCGGGAAATATCACAGCGGAAAATATAAGAGATGTTGCACTTACAGGGGTTGATATTATATCCCTCGGAGCATTGACACATTCTGTAAAATGCTTTGATATATCAATGAAAATCAAAGGCTGTTAGCGGCAAGGTGCCGCCTCCCATTTTTAGTCAATATTTTTCTTTATGGTGGTCAATTATATGTGACTTACCTGACAAATAACCATATATCAGCATAAAAAGCGGTCGGGCAGGTAAAAAATGTTGAAATAAAACTAAATCCGAAACCAAAAGTTTTTTGCCCAGCTTTTTGCGGCGAGTCGCCGCCTCCGGTTTTAAGTATTTTGTTTTATCCAATCGGTTGGGTAGTTACAGAATGTTATTAGCGTGAGTTCGACAACCCAAAGCAAAAGTTTTTGCCCAGCTTTTTTCAAAAAGCTGGTGGGGTCAAGGGGCAA
>JBJEQS010000077.1:0-3537 GCA_051881875.1 Oscillospiraceae bacterium | reverse complement strand
ACTTGCCGCTATTTTCCATCATAAGCCTTTCTGTAAAGTTCCTCTATCTCACTGACAAGCGGAACTCTCGGATTGGCAGTAGTACACTGGTCCTCAAATGCCTTATAGGCAAGACTGTGAATACTTTCCATATATCGCTTTTCATCAATGCCCATTTCCCTTATTGATGACGGAACATTAAGCTCATTCATAAGATTTTTTATCGCATTGATAAGTGAATTCACTCCCTCATCAGCCGTTGATGCAGGAAGTCCGAGTTCCTTTGCAATATTCGCATAGCGTTTGTGTGCAGAGAAATGGCTGTATTTCGGAAATGCATTGTATTTTGACGGATTTTCCTGTCCGTTGTATGCGATTATATGCGGAAGAAGTACAGCATTTGCTCTGCCATGCGGAATATGGAATTCTCCGCCGAGTTTATGAGCCATGGAATGATTTATTCCTAAAAAAGCATTTGTAAAAGCCATTCCTGCGATACATGAAGCATTATGCATTTTTTCCCTTGCAACCTCATCATCTGCACCATGCTTGAATGAACGGGGAAGATATTTGAATACAAGCTTTATTGCGTGCAATGCAAGACCGTCTGTATAATCGCTTGCAAGTACGGAAACATATGCTTCAATCGCATGGGTAAGCACATCAAGACCTGTATCGGCAGTAGCGGCAGGAGGAACGGTCATTACAAAATCAGGGTCTATTATGGCTACATCAGGGGTAAGCTCATAATCGGCGAGAGGATATTTCATATTGTTTGACTTATCCGATATTACAGCGAATGATGTCACCTCCGAGCCTGTTCCCGAGGTTGTCGGTATGGCTATGAATTTAGCCTTTAATCCGAGCTTGGGAAATTTATAGACACGCTTTCTTATATCGAGGAATTTCTGAGCCATGCCGATAAAATCAGCGTCAGGGTGTTCATAGAAAAGCCACATAGCCTTTGCGGCATCAATTGCCGAACCTCCTCCGAGAGCAATAACCGCATCAGGCTTGAATTCATTCATAAGAGCAGTACCTTTTTTAACGGTTTCAATATCGGGGTCGGGTTCAACATTGCTGAAAATTTCGATTTCAACCTTTTCATAACGCTTGTCAAGCTGATACATAACCTTGTCGGCATATCCGAGCTTCATCATAACAGGGTCGGTTACAATGATAACTCTTGATATATCGGGCATTTTTTCAAGATAGCGGACAGAACCTCTTTCAAAATATATCTTTTCGGGAATTTTAAACCACTGCATATTAACACGCCTCTTTGCAACTCTTTTTTTATTGATAAGATTATCAGCGGTAACATTTTCCGAAACTGAATTTCTTCCGTATGAACCGCAGCCGAGTGTAAGAGATGGCGTCATAAGGTTGTATATATCACCGATACTTCCGAAAGCGGCAGGAGAATTTACGATAATTCTTGAAGCCTTCATGCGTTTTCCGTATTCGGTTATTATATCATCATTTTTTGAATGGATAACAGCCGTATGTCCAAGACCTCCGAGTTCGAGGAGAGTTTCACAAATTCTGAAAGCTTCGTCTGTACTCCGGGATTTGATTACAGCGAGAACAGGGGAGAGCTTTTCAAATGAAAGCGGGTGGCTTTTTCCGACCTCATGGACTTCACAGCATATGACTTTTGTATCCTTGGGAATATCAAGACCAGCCATTTTTGCTATTTCATGGGGATATTTTCCCACAACGGCAGAATTGACGGCAGATTTTTCAATATTCATGACAACAGGCTCAAGCATAGCTGTTTCTTCGGGAGATGTGAAATAACAGCCCTGATTTTTCATAAATCCGACAGTTTCATCATAAATTTCGCTGTCGATTACAGCGGTCTGTTCAGAAGCACATATCATGCCGTTGTCAAATGATTTGGACAAGATAAGGTCTGTGACAGCCTGTTTTATATCAGCAGATTTTTCAATGAAGCATGGAGCATTTCCCGGTCCAACTCCCAAAGCGGCTTTTCCTGCGGAATATGCGGCACGAACCATTCCCGTACCGCCCGTAGCTAAAATTAAAGCAACATCAGGGTGATTCATAAGGAGAGATGTTGCTTCAATGGACGGTTTATCAATCCACTGTATAAAATTTTCGGGAGCACCTGCCTCAACGCCGGCTTTTCTGAGAATTTCAGCGGCTTTGGCGGAGCAGTTCTGTGCGGACGGGTGAAATCCGAATATTACAGGGTTTCTTGTTTTTGCACATATGATGCTTTTAAACATGGTTGTAGATGTCGGATTGGTGGTCGGGGTAACTCCTGCGACAACTCCGACAGGCTCGGCAATTACCATATATCCCTCATCTTCATTGTCCTCGACTATGCCGGCTGTTTTGTCATTTTTTATGTCATGGTAAATATATTCTGTTGAGAAAATATTTTTTGTCACCTTGTCCTCAAAAATACCTCGACCTGTTTCCTGAACAGCGAGTTCTGCAAGTTTCATCTGTGCGGAAAGTCCTGCCATAGCCATAGCCTTGACAATCCTGTCAACATCTTCCTGAGAGAGCTTCATAAACTCATCAAGAGCCTTTGATGCATTTGCAACAAGTCTGTCAATCATTTCGGCAGTATCATTTTTAACATTATCTGACATATAAAAAACCTCCATATACATATTCTGCAATATGTATTATGGTGTCCGTATGTCATTGATATATGTATAAAAATGAAAAAAATTTCTTATTGATTATTTTTGCTGTTATTCATTTTATATGATAAAATCATCAGGCTGTCAGCGAGATGGACGTTTTCCACGATTACATTTTCGTATTTATCGGTTTTTATATCATAATGGGAAAAATTCCAGAATGCTCTTATGCCTATATTGAGAAGACGTTCTGAAATTTCTGCGGCGGCTGACTGCGGTATGCATAATACAGCGGCTTCGGGTTTATGCAGACGGCAGAAATTTTCAAGATTATCAATATGCATTACCTGTATGCCGCCGATTTTCTTTCCGCATAATTCAGGCTTAATATCAAATATTCCTGTAAGACGACAGCCTTTTTTCTCGAATTCAATATGAGATGCAACAGCATTTCCAAGGTTTCCCGCACCTATCAGTATAGCGTTTGCAAGGTTGTCGATTCCGAGAATTCTGGCAATTTCGCTGTGAAGCAGACTTACATTATAGCCGTAGCCTTGCTGACCGAATCCGCCGAAGCAGTTCAAATCCTGACGAATCTGCGAGGCGGTAAGCCCCATGAGTTCGGAAAGCTCCTTTGATGAAATGCGGTTAATATTTTTTTTCTTCAGTTCTTCAAGAAATCTGTAATATCTTGGCAGTCTTTTGATAACCGATGATGAAATATTTGGTTTGTTCAATATAAATCCCTCCTTTTCCAGCTTTTTGAAAAAAACTGGGCAAAAACTTGCGGCGAGCCGCCGCCGGCAATTTCGTTGCTTATCTGAATAAGCTCTTATTGTACCTACCCGAAAATTTTGATAAGCTTGTTTTTATGATGACATTAAAGTGAGTTCGATAACCAAAAATAAAAGTTTTGGTCAAGCTTTTTCAAAAGCTTGCG
>JBJEQS010000076.1:0-3539 GCA_051881875.1 Oscillospiraceae bacterium | reverse complement strand
GTGTAAACCATGTGCTTGCACAAAGTGTAAACTATCTTACTCTTGACACATTGGTTGCCCCTACAGAAATTAAACCATCGAACTCACGTTATTTATCAATAGAAATAGCAGATGTCATATCCAAGAGTTTTTACAGCCTTTATAACCTGCTGGAAATCATCTTCGCTAAGAGATTCTTTTTTAAAGCATGGTGTCATATCAAGACCGTCACATACGCTTTCAAGAGCCTCGACTACTCCTACAACCTTATTGAATGTATTTCCGGAAAGGTCAAAGCTTTCACCTCTGAAATTGCTGACAGAACTTCCGAAAGATGAGAGGTCAATATAAGGAGTAACCGAAAGTCCTGACATTTCCGATGGTGCAAGAACTTCCGCATTGCCTTTTATCGCATCATATGCGGAGAATGAAACTGAAAGTTCTGCATTTCCTGCACTTTCCTTCATTGCGTATGCAACTTCAAGAAGTGCCTTGTATCTGTCATGTTCAACAACATATGTTCCGAGAATTTCAACATCTGAATCACGAAATTCCGGAAATACAAAATCAGTGCATATAATCTCGCTGAAACCGGCTGCGGATATTTCTGCGGCAAGTGATGCAAGATAATTTTTTGAATATTCAGAAAAAGGACATAGCCATGGTTTTCCGCCTTTTTCCTGACTGTTATCCCACCATGATGTTGAATTATCATCAGCAAACTTATATGATGCAACCGTATAAATCTGAGGATATATATTGTCATAGAGAGTACTTACTTCTGCAACAGGCACAAGACCTTCAGCCTTTATTGCAGATGTTATTTCGGAAAGTGTGAGAACATTCTGTGAAGCGGTGCAATGTTCAGTGCCGTTTACTTCCGAAGCATAATACAAATATCCGCCTGTCTGTTTGAGAGGCACTATAACCGTTGTACAGCCTGACTGATGAACAGCCTTTGAAAGTGCTGATTTAAGATTGCTGATAGTTTCAAAGTCCTCGGACTGAAGATGATATGCACTTTTATAGAGTGATTCACTATTCTGCGAACCTTCCGGTGCAGTTGTTTCGTTTACACTCGGTTCAAGGCTCATATATTCTGTTTCAGATGTTTCATATACTTCATCAGAAATATTATCGGAGTCTGAAACTGACACTTCAGTAACATCAGCCGGTGTTGTTTCTGTAACATCGGTATTATAACCGGAATTTTCCGTTTCCTTTCCGGATTCCGTATCTATCACCTGATATGCGGCAGAGGTTTCTGTATTCTGCATCTCATAGCTGTCATTATCATCGCTGCTGAAATGCTTGAAAACAGGCTTTGCAATATTAAATCCGAGAACAAATATTCCGAAAACTATCGTTACAGTAAATATAAGTGAAAGAAAACCTCTTATCTGCCTTTGTTTTCTGCGTCTTTCACGCTCGGAATTATATATTTTTCTTCCGTCATTATTCATATTTATTTTCTCCTTTTATTTCTGCATGGCAATATCATTCTGCACATTAACTGCGATAAACCTATATAATGTAGTAATGTTATCTTTCAAAATAATATTTCCAATGATAAATTGAACTTAAAGGGTTAACATAAAAAAAGACAAACAAAACTGCAAAGGGGTGATTCTTCTGACTATTGAAAAGCTCAGCAACACTGCTGTGAAAATAATCATAAACAAACGGGAAATGATGAGATACGGAGTATGCTTTGAAACTCTTAACCAGAATAATTCCGCCGCCAGAAATATGATTACCGAAATTCTGAAAACCATGAGTTTAAGCACAGGGATAAATTTCACATCTGCCCGATTATTCATAGAGGCATTTTCCATTCCCGAAAACAGCTGTATACTTTATATATCAATAATTGAGGACGATTATGAAATCTATGAGCCGTATATAAGCTATTTGTTTGAATTCGGAAATATATCGGAGTGCATAGGATTTATAAGCCGCATGAACGATGAAATAAGGGATTCTTTCGCCGCAAGCAGGCTTTACTGCAATGGTGAAAAAACAGTGCTTTACGCAGATACAGCGATTGAATATGAAGATTATATTGTTTCATCGGCTGCTGAATTCGGTGCAGCCATAACAAGCGGAGAACTTCCCGTACAGTATGCCGAGGAGCATTTTGAATGTCTTATAAAGGAAAATGCGGTTCAGGAATTATACAACTCAAGATTTGAGTGATGCAACTGCTGCGGACATATCCTCTGCATTGAAAATATAGCTTCCCGAAACAAATATATCAGCACCGGCTTCTCTTGCAAGAGCCGCTGTACTGTCATTTATGCCGCCGTCAACCTGAACAGATACACTTAGTTTGTTTTCCTCAATGAAATTCCTTACTTTTCTGATTTTGCCGAGCATATCGCTTATGAATCCCTGTCCGCTGAATCCGGGTTCAACAGTCATCACAAGCACCATATCAATCTCCGGAATATATCTGAATATATCCTCTGCCGGAGTATCCGGCTTTATGGACAGACCAGCTTTAAGACCTCTTGACTTTATCTTTTTTATAGTTTCCATTACATCGCTTTCGCTTTCATAATGGAATGTAATCAAATCAGCTCCGGCATCAGCAAAGCTGTCAATATATTTAAGCGGATTGATAATCATGAGATGAACATCGAGAAACATATCCGTACATTTGTCAACCGCCTTGAGTACAGGCACTCCGAATGATATATTATCGACAAAAATGCCGTCCATGACATCGAAATGAAGCCACTCCGCACCGCTTTTGTCAAGCTGTCCGCAAACTTCTGCAAGTCTTGAGGCATCCGCACTGAGTACAGAAACCGATACCAAATTATCCAAAAAAAGACCTCCTTAAAAAGCCAAAGCCGAATAAAATATTGTTTCATAAATCGGCATATATAAATATAATACTATATTATGTGCTTTTCGTCAATAAAAAATTTAAAAAAATTGCAGAAAAGGACTGTATTTCATAAAATGAAAGGCAGTCCGTCAGTTTTATTTTGTTATCATAATGCATACAGCATGAGCCGATATTCCAAGACATTCACCTGTAAATCCGAGTTTTTCCTCTGTAGTAGCCTTGATATTGATGTTGTCAATATCTGTCATGCAGGCTTTTGCAGTTATTTCACGCATTTTCTGAATATATCCGGCAAGCTTTGGCTTCTGAGCAATTATCGTAGCATCAATATTGCCGACTTTATAGCCTTTTTCATCTGCAAGCTGAATTACATATTCAAGCAGTTTTATGCTGTCTGCACCGCTGTATTTTTCATCTGTATCCGGAAAATGCTTTCCAATATCTCCGAGAGCCAATGCACCGAGTATTGAATCCATTACTGCATGAGTAAGCACATCGGCATCGGAATGGCCGAGCAGACCTTTTTCATGCGGTATATCAACTCCGCCGAGTATAAGCTTTCTTCCCTCGACAAGCTTATGAACATCATATCCATGACCTATTCTCATATTATAAACTTCCTTTCATATTTGATATTCGGGGCAAATTATGTTCTGCGAACTGCGTTCGCACAAACTTTTTTTGGAAAAAGTTTGACAAAAAACTT
>JBJEQS010000075.1:0-3555 GCA_051881875.1 Oscillospiraceae bacterium | reverse complement strand
CGCTATTTTCCAGTTACGAAATGTCAAGACTGAATTTTGGGGAAACTTAAAATAATGTGTGTATTGTATTTGAAAAAAATATATGATATAATTTAATAATGAGCGTAAAAATAATGAAATAAAATTATTCTTGTCGAAAGGAATGGTTTATTTATGTCAGATAAAAATAAGTATAGAAAATATCTTTCCATATCGCTCGAATTTCTCTATTCAGCCGATAAGGCAGCTGCATATGAGGAATATGACAAGGAAGCGATAATGGAAGAATTTCATAAAATATCATCATATGTTACCGCACCCGTTATTACAGCATATGTGCTTTATGTTCTGAAACAGTGTGCGGAAAAGGGGATTGAAAGGATATATTTTCTTGCAAGGGACGGATATATACTCTATAAAACAGCATTGATACTATGTGAAAAGATGAATATTGACATTGACTGCCGTTATATATATTGTTCAAGAGCGTCACTGCGTATGCCGACATATCATTTAATAGGCGATGAGGCATTTGATATACTGCTTATGGGCGGCTTTAATCTTAGTCCGTATACAGTGCTTATGAGGGCAGAAATTGAAGAAGCTGAACGCCGTATGATTTACAGTGAAACAGGAATAAACTTTGAGGACGAGAAAAATATTTTTACAGCAGAGGAATTTTCAGAATTTGCATATAAATTAAGAAATAATGAAAGATACAAAAACATAATAATGCAAAAATCCATAAAAGCATATAAAAATGCAAAGGAATATTTCAGACAGGAAGGGCTTTTTGATGATGTTAAATCAGCAATCGTTGATTCAGGCTGGACAGGTTCAATGCAAAGGTCACTCGGACAGCTTTTATCCGCAGCGGCAGGAAGAAAAGTACAATTCACAGGATTTTATTTCGGAATGTTTTCAGAGCCGAAGTCAGACGAATACGGTGAATATATATGCTGGTATTTTTCACATAAATCACCGCTGAAATACAAAACAAAATTCAACAATAATCTTTTTGAATGTATGTGTTCAGCCAATCATGGCATGACAACGGGATACAAGGTAAGATGGGAAGATGGTAAATATGCCCCAATTCTGAATGAAGTTCCTGAAAAAAACCGGATACTTGCTGAACATCAGATTAAATGTGCTGAGATATTTGCAGAAAATCTCGGCGGACTGTTCAGACTTGATAAATTCAGTGAGGAAATGTTCCATACAATAACAGAAAAACTGCTTATAAAGCTTATGTATACTCCCGATAAAAAAGAAGCGGAAGCTATGGGAGAATTCATATTCTGTGATGATGTAAGCGAATGTTATTTTCTAAGGCTTGCAGAAAGTGCTGATAAGGAGAGTATGCAGGAAACTATGATAACCAGAAGAATTAAACGCAAGCTTAACAAGGGAAAGCGATGCGGTGAGTTCATATGGAATTACGGAACACTTGCACTTACTGATGTTAATGATAAGTTTTTATACCGGATAAGCTTTAACCTTTGGGATAAGGCAAGGTTTATTATAAATTCAAGATAAAAGCGGCAGATGCTTTGAATATTTCTAACGGAGGTTATTTTCAGATGATTTTAAATGGTTCAGATATCATACTTGAATGTCTTTTGGAACAGGGAGTTGATACAGTATTCGGCTATCCGGGAGGAGCAGTCCTCAATATATATGATGCATTGTATAAATACAGCGACAAAATAACACATATACTCACATCGCATGAGCAGGGTGCATCACACGCAGCTGACGGATATGCAAGAACTACAGGCAGAACAGGCGTTGTAATTGCAACATCAGGTCCGGGTGCTACCAATCTTGTAACAGGCATTGCAACAGCATATATGGACAGTATTCCTATGGTAGCCATTACGGGAAATGTTTCAACAAATCTTCTTGGACTTGACAGCTTTCAGGAGGTCGATATAACAGGCATTACAATGCCGATAACAAAGCATAATTTCATAGTAAAGGATATAAGCAGACTTGCCGATACAATAAGAGAGGCATTTTATATTGCAAATGAAGGCAGGAAAGGCCCTGTACTCATAGATATTCCAAAGGATATAACAGCTATGGAATGTGAATATACTCCTGCAAAGCCTGAAAAGTATGTATTTGAGAGCAATGAAACTCTTGAAGCTGAAATAGAAAAGGCAGTTGAGGTAATCAGAAGCAGTGAAAGACCGTTCATATATGCAGGCGGAGGAGTATCATCATGCGGAGCAATTGATGATTTCAGAAAATTTGCTGAATTAACAGACGCTCCTGTTTCGCTTTCACTCATGGGACAGTGTGCATTTGACAATACAGACAGCAGATATATCGGTATGCTCGGTATGCACGGCACAAAGACATCAGCACTTGCACTTGAAAATTGCGACCTTATGATTGTACTCGGTTCAAGATTAAGCGACAGAGTAAGCTGTAATCCTGACACATTCGCCAGAGATATAAAAATAATTCATATAGATATTGACCCGGCGGAGATAAATAAGAATATAAAGATAACATATAATGTTACAGGAAACCTTTCATATATTTTGAAAAAATTCAATGAAAAGCTTGAACAGCAAAATCATTCTGAATGGCTGAAGAATATTGCCGAATGGAAGGCACAGTATCCGCTTAATATGACAAGCGATAATGATGAAGAAGTATTGCCTTATGATGTAATAAAAACGCTTGAAAAGCTTACAGACGGCAGTGCTGTAATTACTACAGAAGTAGGACAGCATCAGATGTGGACAGCAGAATTCTATGATTTTAAAAAGCCTATGAGTTTTGCAACATCGGGTGGACTTGGTACAATGGGATATGGACTTGGAGCATCAATCGGTGCAAAGGTCGGCAATCCCGATAAGACAGTTGTGAACATAGCTGGTGACGGAAGTTTTTATATGAATATGAACGAACTCACAACGCTTGCAAAATACAACTTGCCTGTAATAGAGCTTGTATTGAATAATTCAGTACTTGGAATGGTACGTCAGTGGCAGAAGCTTTTCTATGGGGGAAGATTTTCAAATACAGTTCTTGAAAAGAATACGGATTTTGAAATGCTCGGAAAGGCAATCGGCATAGAAGCACTCACAATTTCAAAGAAATCAGATATAGAGCCTGTGCTTAAAAAGGCAATTGAAATGAACAGACCTGTTCTTATAAACTGTATTATCAATAAGGATATAAATGTATTGCCTATGGTACCGGCAGGAGCGTCAATCTATCAGCCGATACTCGAAATATAGCGGGCGGCGAGTCGCCGCCTCCGGTGTTTAGTCAATATTTTTCTTTGTGGCAACCAATTATATTTTACTTACCTTGCATATCACTTTTATGTCAGCCTTATAAAAATTTTCGGGTAGGTAGCGGCAAGTTGCCGCCTCCGATTTTCAGTATTTTGTTTTATCCAAGCGGTTGGATAGGTAAAAAAGATTTTATTAAGCTAAAGGCGAAAGCAAAAGTTTTTTGCCCAGCTTTTTTTCAAAAAAGCTGGTGGTTTCCAAAGGCAAAGCCTTTGGTCGCTGTTTACAGCGAAACGGGGGTGTGGGGGCTTGCCCCCGCCCT
>JBJEQS010000074.1:0-3568 GCA_051881875.1 Oscillospiraceae bacterium | reverse complement strand
CCTTTGGAAACCGCCAGCTTTTTGAAAAAAGCTGGGCAAAAACTTTTTCTTTCGGGCTTTATTTACTGATAATTGTTTGCTTTGTGGCTCGACCATTTTGTGTTACCGGTAAGCAATGCGGAATTGACCAATGTGGTCGAGCCAGTAAATAATGTGTCCTCTGAAACTAAGCCGCTGAAAGCGGCTTGCTACGAACCGGAGGCGGCACCTTGCCGCCCGCTAGTCGCCCATTGCGGCAACAAGACTTCTTAATCTTATCTTTGCCGCACCAAGATTGTTTATCTCATCTATTTTAAGCTGTGTATAAAGCTTTCCTTTGCTTTCAAGTATGCTTCTTACTTCATCGGTCGTAATCGCATCTATTCCGCAGCCGAATGATACAAGCTGTACAAGCTGCATATCAGGCTGTGTTGTGACATACTGTGCCGCCTTGTAAAGCCTTGAATGATATGTCCACTGATTGAGTACGCCGAGTTCAGGCACTTTTCCAAGATGTGCAACGCTGTCCTCTGTTACAACTGCCATTCCAAGACCTGTTATAAGCTTATGTATGCCATGATTTATTTCCTCATCAATATGATAAGGTCTGCCCGAGAGAACTATGATTTTCTTTCCTTCCTCTCTTGCACGTTTAATTATTTCCTCACCCTTTGCAATAATATCGCCATGGAATTCATCAAGACTGTCAAATCCCTTGTTTACAGCGGCAAGTATCTGTTTTGCGGTAAATCCGAAGCGTTCAAGTGATTTTGCAAGAACTTTTGAAACATATTTTCTGTTGTTGAGGTCTATATACGGAGTTATAAAGTTATCATCATTAAGCTCCGGAACATTTGCCCTTAAAAGTTCAGGATAATATGCAACAACCGGACAGTTGTAATGGTTATCGCTTTCGCCCTCGTCAATATTATAGCTCATGCATGGATAGAATATGAAATCAACATTCTTTTCAAGCAGGCTCTGTATATGACCATGGGCGAGTTTTGCAGGATAGCATACCGTATCTGACGGGATTGTGTGCTGTCCCTTGAAATATGTCTTTCTTGTGCTTTCCTCTGATATAACAACCTCCATGCCGAGATTGTTGAAAAATGCTTTCCAAAACGGAAGCTGTTCATAAAATCCGAGTACAAGCGGTATTCCGACTGTTGCCTTTGGATTTTCAACAGTCTTTTCGCCATAGCTTAGTATTTTCTTATATTTATATTCATAAAGGCATGGTGCGGCTTTTTCCTTTTTGATTCCTGCACCTTTTTCGCACTTGTTTCCTGATATGAACTTTCTGCCGTCATCAAATGTAATTATATTAAGACCGCAGTGTGCTGTACAGCCTTTGCACTGTACCGATTTGGAGGAATATGAGAAGTTTTCAAGTGCTTCTGCGGAGATGATTGAGGATTTTTTGCCCTCCATCTTTTCCTTTGCATACAATGCACAGCCGAATGCTCCCATAAGTCCTGCTATTGCCGGACGGATAACATTTCTGCCGAGTTCCATTTCAAATGAACGCAGAACCGCATCATTTAAGAATGTTCCGCCCTGTACAACGATATTCTTTCCGAGTTCATCAACAGATTTCGCACGAATTACCTTGTATATCGCATTTTTGATGATTGACGCTGAAAGACCTGCTGATATATCCTCAACAGTCGCACCATCTTTCTGAGCCTGCTTTACACTGCTGTTCATGAATACTGTACAGCGTGAGCCGAGGTCGACAGGATTTTCCGCAAAAAGTCCGAGCGATGAAAATTCCGCTATATCATATCCGAGAGCAAGTGCAAATGTCTGTATGAATGAGCCGCAGCCCGATGAACAGGCTTCATTGAGCATAATGCTGTCAATTGATTTATTCTTTATCTTGAAGCACTTTATATCCTGTCCGCCTATGTCAATGATGAAATCAACATCGGGACAGAAGAATGATGCCGCCTTATAGTGTGCAACAGTTTCAACGATACCGCAGTCAACGCTTAATCCCGATTTGATAAGCTCCTCACCGTATCCTGTTACGGCTGAACCTCTGATAACGAGTTCAGGATTGGCAAGCTTATATATTTCCTTTAACTGTGCGGAAATCTTGTCAAGCGGCTTGCCCTTGTTTGATGAATAATGCTGATAGAGCAGTTTTCCATCGGGTGTGATAAGCACAAGCTTTGTTGTGGTAGAACCTGCGTCTATGCCGAGATATGCATCGCCCTTGTATGTCTTTATATCCTCATATTTAAGGTCAAAATCCTTATGACGCTGTATGAATGCCTCATAATCCTTTCTCGTATTGAAAAGCTTCTGACCTGTAACTATATTTTCGGAAATTTTTGTTTCCTTAACTCTTTCTATTGCATCATCAAGCTTCATAGGCTCTGAGCTTTCAGCGGCAAACAATGCACAGCCGTATGCCATGAATACCGGAGCCTGTTCCGGAAATACTGCATTTTCATCTGTAAGCTTCAGAGTATCGACAAATGCCTTTCTAAGACCTTTTAAGAATGAGAGAGGGCCTCCGAGGAAAAGTATCTTTCCCTCAATGCGTCTGCCCTGTGCAAGTCCCGATACAGTCTGGTCAACGACTGCCTGAAATATGCTTGCTGATATATCCTCACGCTTTGCACCCTGATTGAGAAGCGGCTGTATATCCGATTTGGCAAATACTCCGCATCTTGAAGCTATCGGATAAACCTTTTCAGCTTTCAAAGAAAACTCATCAAGCTGGTCGGGAGTAATTCCGAGTAGCGTTGCCATCTGGTCTATGAATGCCCCTGTACCGCCTGCACATGAGCCGTTCATACGCTGTTCGACACCGCCTGTTATGAAAATTATCTTTGCGTCCTCACCGCCGAGTTCTATAACTGCATCAGCGTCAGGATATGTATGCTTTACCGCAACGAATGCGGAATGAACCTCCTGTACGAAAGGAATTGAAGCAGCTGTTGCAATTCCAAGACCTGCCGAACCTGTCATGCATATGCGGAATTCAGCGTCTGAACCATATTTTTCTGCAATAATTTCAAGCTGTGCGGCAACAGTTTCCCTTACTTTTGAGAAATGTCTTTCATATTTTGAATATATTATATTTTTATTTTCATCAGCAATTACGGTTTTTACCGTTGTTGAGCCGACATCGATACCGAGTGACAAACATTTATTCATATGAAACCGGCAGTATTATATGACTGCCAATCCCCCCTTTAAATTATAATATGCTGTAAATGACAACGTATTTATATTATAACATCTTTTTAAAAAAAATGCAAAGTATTTTTTTGCGGCAAGTTGCCGCTTCCTGTTCGTAGCAAGCCGCTTTCAGCGGCTTAGTTTCAGAGGACACATTATTTACTGGCTCGACCACATTGGTCAATTCCGCATTGTTTACTGGTATGCGGTCAGGTAGGTAAAAAACGAACCAACAAAGCAAAATCCGAAAGAAAAAGTTTTTGCCCAGCTTTTTTCAAGCGGCAAGTTGCCGCCTCCAGTTTTGAGTATCAACCTTATTCAAGCGGTCAGGTAGGTAAAAAACGTGAGTTCGATAACCAAAAATAAAAGTTTTGGTCAAGCTTTTTCAAAAGCT
>JBJEQS010000073.1:0-3568 GCA_051881875.1 Oscillospiraceae bacterium | reverse complement strand
TTGGGCGGCTGAAAGCCGCCTGATGAAATTCACAGTAAGCTACAATGGGCGAACGCAGTTCGCACCTGCATAAATAAACCTGTCGAACTCACGTTAATTACTTTCAAAAGGAGAATGATTTAATATGATAGGTTACAGGCTGAGCGTTTTCCGCCATGGGAAAACAGAAGCAAATGAAAAAGGCATATATATAGGCAAGACCGATTATCCGTTAAGTGAAAGCGGAAAAAACGAACTCATTGCCAAAACAGATGAATTCATCTATCCAAAGGTTCAGAGAGTATACAGCAGTCCGCTTAAAAGATGTATGGAAACAGGCTCAATAATTTTTCCTGACAGGGAAATAATAGCTGTAAATGATTTGCGTGAACTGGATTTCGGGGATTTTGAGGGCAAAAGCGTTGATGAGCTTATCAATCGTGAGGACTATAAAAAATGGCTCAAGGGCGGTATAGATAATCATGTTCCTAACGGAGAAAGCATACAGGATATGACGCTGAGAGTATTTTCTGCATTAAATCAGATAATACTTAATATGATGTCCGAAGATTTTACGCATTGTGCAATAGTTACACATTCGGGAATACTTACAAATATGATGACCTGCTTTGGAATTCCGAAATATGATGCAAAGGATTTGTACTGTGATGCAGGAGAGGGCTTTGAGGTACTTGTAACTGCACAGATGTGGCAGCGTTCACAGGCATTTGAGATACTCGGAAAAGTGCCGTATCAGTATGCATCGGAAACGGATATAGATTAGCGGCAATGTGCCGCCTCCGGTGTTCAGTCAATATTTTTCTTTATGGTGGTCAATAATGTAAACTTACCTGACAAATAACCATACATCAGCAAAAATGGTCGGGTAATGTGCAAAACGTTACCATTAATATAAGTAACGAAAGTGCCGGCGGCGGCTCGCCGCAAGTTTTTGCCCAGCTTTTTTTCAAAAAGCTGGCGGTTTCCAAAGGCAGAGCCTTTGGTCGCTGTTTACAGCGAAATGGGGGTGTGGGGGCTTGCCCCCGCCCTTCAATCGTTCACAAAAGTTTTTTGGCAACCTTTTTATAAAAAAGGTTGGGCGGCTGAAAGCCGCCTAATTTGCTGATATAAAATATCTGCAAATTGCAAATACATATTAAAATGCATTGTATCTTTATGTACATATCAATATCAAGGAGCATAATACAATGCGTATAAGAGAAATACAGAAAACAGCAAAGCTGATATTCAAGGGAAAACACAGGGAACTTTCAATGCTCGTTATCCTTTTCATAACATTATCAGCCGCTGAAAAAACAGCTGAACTGACCTCCGTATTCTTTATGATTTCAAGGGGGTATATATCGGCAGAGGAATTATTTCTGCCGTCATATACTCCATGGCGGATAATCCGTTCCTGCTTTTTCATAACCGGAAATATAATATCTGTTCTGGCAATGACCGCTGCTGCAATATGGAGCTATCGCATAATCTATCACCATAAACCGCAATGTACCGCAAAAACAGTATTGCTTATGATACTGATAAAATTCATAAGCTTTGTATCGCTTTTTCCGTCTGTATACTGCATATATCTTTCAAGAAAATACATTCTCAAAGCATATGCTGCTGTAAATGGCGAAGGATTTTTGATGATAAGTTTTTATCTTTTGATTTTTTCAGTAATATTTTTAATGTTTTATTTGTATTTAATTTCAGGAATATTCCTCTCCCCTTTCATACTGATGATGAATTCGGGGAAAAATATTTTTTCAGCGTTATCGGCATCATTTTCATATATAAAAGGCTTCCGTATGCGTTTTTTCGGTATTATGATTTCATTCATTCCATACGGCATACTTTCGCTGCTGATAATCCCTGCACCGTTTGCATTATCAAGGCTTATTACATGGTATGGAATATTTGCAAAGGATATACTTGAAAATAACAGCAGTTATTACGATTATAATTTATAAAGGTAGTTTGAAATGCGACATATAGAATATACTTACAACGGAAATGAACCTGTGACATTACAGAATTTTCTGCGTAAAAGCGGAGTTTCCGCAAGACTTCTCAAAAAATTAAAGCGTCAGCCAAACGGCATAACAAGAAATGGTATGCTTATCCGTTCCATAGATATGGTTGAAAATGGTGATGTCATCATTCTGAATATTGATGATGACAGATTTCTTGAACCGAATCCAAAGCTGAATGTTCCCATTGCATATGAAAATGATTATGTGGCGGTATTTGACAAGCCTGCAAATATGCCTGTTCACCCGTCAATCAAGCATCAGGGCGATACACTGGGAAATTATTTTGCATACCGCTATCCCGATTTGACATTCAGACCTATCAATCGTCTGGACAGAAATACCTCCGGATTATGTGCTGTTGCCAAAAATCCTCATTCGGCAAATCTGCTTCAGGGAAATATTGAAAAGACATACTATGCCGTAGTTTGCGGAAAAACTCTGCCATATGGAACTATCAATGCCCCAATAGCAAGAGAGCAGGAAACAATAATACTCCGCACTGTAAGAGATGACGGAAAGCCATCTGTCACGCATTATAAAACCATAAAACAAAATGATAAATATTCGCTTGTTGAAATACATCTTGAAACTGGAAGAACTCATCAGATAAGAGTACATTTTTCATATATCGGATTTCCGCTTGCAGGCGATGAGCTTTATGGCGGCTCATGTGAGGATATACAATTCCATGCACTCCACTGCGGAAAACTTGAATTCGATGATATTTTCAGCGGTGAGCATATTATAATAAATTCCCCTGTAAGACAGGAAATGATAAATCTTATTAAATAAAAAGGAGATATTTTAAAATGAAGAAAATTGCAAGCTTTCAGGTTGACCACAGAAAAATTGATGTAGGTATGTACATATCCAGAACAGACGGTGATATAATTACATACGATATAAGAATGGTAAAGCCAAACGGCGGAGTATATCTTTCAAGTCCGTCAATGCACACGATTGAACATCTTTTTGCAACATATGCAAGAAGTTCTGCATTTGAGGAAAATATCGTATATGTAGGACCTATGGGCTGTCGCACAGGCTTTTATCTGCTCACAAGAGGTATGTCGCATGAAGATGCAATAAAACTTGTATTTGACTGTTTCCGCTTTATAGCCGAATATGACGGTGAAATCCCCGGCAGTACCGAAATAGAGTGCGGCAATTTCAGAGAACATAATCTTGCACAGGCAAGAAAGGACGTATGTCCGCTTATCAGCAAGCTTGCCAATTATACAGTTCCCATGCTCCAGTATTCATACCATATGAAATAGTGTGCAGCAAGTTGCCGCCTCCGGTGTTTAGTCAATATTCTTCTTTATGGTGGACAATAATATGTGACTTACCCTGCATATCACCTTAACGTGAGTTCGATGGATTATTTTTGTAGGGGCGACCATTGGTCGCCCGTTATAGTTTACTGAAAATTTCATCAAGCGGCTGAAAGCCGCCCAACCTTTTTTTATAAAAAGGTTGCCAAAAAACTTTTTTAAACGCCTTTAAAGGCAGGGGCTGCCGCCCCCGCACCCCCGTTTCGCTCGTTCGAG
>JBJEQS010000072.1:0-3574 GCA_051881875.1 Oscillospiraceae bacterium | reverse complement strand
AATGGGGGTGTGGGGGCTTGCCCCCGCCCTTCAATCGTTCCAAAAAAGTTTTTTGGCAACCTTTTTATAAAAAAAGGTTGGGCGGCTGAAAGCCGCCTGATGAAATTCCCAGTAAACCACAACGGGCGACCATTGGTCGCCCCTTTACTTTTTTGTTTATTTGAATCACAAAGCTTTACACAAACTTATTAAGCTGCGGATTATATGTATAATTGATGGCTTTGAGGGAACTGATGATTTCATCAGCATTTATATCCTCATAATCGCATAATTCATCAAGGCTTGAATATTTATCACGCAGATAAGTATTTACAACGCTTAAAAGTATCATTGGGTCTGATGGCATATTCATAATAAAAAAGTCCTCCTTATTATTTGTTTGGTATCATAATGACAGATTGTTCGCCAAGTTCGGCATATCTATTTTCGACAGTTTTTTTAGGATAAGCAGTGATACCTGTATGTTTTGCAGGGTCACTGAAATAGTAATTGTCCTTATCATATCCGATAAGTACCAGACAGTGTTCACCTGAAATCCATGCAAATTCATCATCAGTTCCGGTGATATTCCATGTGATACTCTGCCATGATTCTTCCATATTCATAGTAGCCCAGAGAATTACAGGTATATCATTGTCTATATATTCTTTTATAAGTTTGCTTAGTTTTGTGCCTTTTCTGTTTATGACTTTCGCATCATCGCCGCAGTAATCCTTTATTACTTTTGCAATAACCGGTGAATAGCAGCCAAAGCCGTCATTATCATAAGGACTGCCGATAAAAAATTCATTTGGGTCAGAGGAATATACAATACTTTCTCCGTTTCCATTGTCTTCAGAATATATTTCGGCACATGGCAGATATTCATTTATAAGGGTATCGGCAGAAATATCATATCCGTAGTATCTTAACACCATAAGGGTACTGATGGTTTCGCAGCCTGTAGGATATTTTTTCCCCTGTTCGATATGCGGAAAATCGTCTATCAGGTGACCGTATGAGGAAGTTATATGGACAGATGAGGTTATAGGAATATCAATATCGTTTTCGGAATCATTATAAGTGTCAATGATACCCTGTACATAAGGCTGAAGTATGCATACATATATAAGGGTAAAGGCGACAGATGATAATTTTTTTATAATCTCCATAAAAAAGGTTTTCAAAGAATTTCACACTCGCAATAAAAATTTTTTAAAACAATAAGGAACGTATGGAAAAACAACGTTCCTTACAAATCATTTTTCTTTTGTCATATTATCAAGAAATGTTGAAAGTACAGCGAGTGAGGAAGCCATGTCCTCATTCTGAACAAGTATGTCAGCCGGAACTTTCAGATGTATATTTGAAAAATTCCATATGGCAAGAATTCCGCTTTCAATCATTTTGTCACATACAGTCTGTGCATTGCAGGACGGAACAGCGATAATGCCTATATGGACATCATTTTCCATACAGAAACAGGACATCTCCGAAAAAGGTATGATTTTCTTTCCGTTTATGGAAGTGCCTATTATATCGGGATTGGTTTCAACAGCGGCAATAATATCCAGACCGTAGTTTGCAAATCCCTTATAAGCAAGAAGTGCTTTCCCGAGGTAACCTGCACCGGCAATCAGTGCAGATTTTGTATTGCGGTAGCCGAGAAAAATCTCAATGCCTGAGATAAGTTCATTGATGGTATAACCTGTTTTTGGGCGGCCTTTGCCCTTCATAACAAAAGCGAGGTCTTTTCTGACCTGAACCTCATTGAGCATGAGGTCATTGGCAATTATGGTCGCCGAAACTGTGGAAGAAATATCCATCTCGCTCCGAGTCCTGAGATATTTCAGGTAAGCCGGAAGACGCTGGAGAGTGGGCTTTGGGACATTCACAGCTGATTCGGTTGATTTTGGCATAAGTCCTCACCTCATAAAATATTTGGATTTTATTGTAAAACAGAAGCATGAAGAATTATTTTTTTCCAACGCTTGTGATTTGAAGCCTTGTATTTTTTACTTCCTGAAGATTCTGCTGGAAATATGATTCAGTATCAGCAAGAAGCTTTTCTACATATACATTGGCAGCATTCTTGACATCTTTGGATTTATTCTGAGCCTGCATAACCATTTCATAAGCCTTTACTTTTGCCTGTTTTGAAATTTCATTTTCAGCGACCATATTTCTTGCTCTTTCCTCGGCATTGCGGATAATTTCCTCTGCCTTTGTCTCAGCTTCCTTTTTGATTCTGTTTGATTCATATGTTATAAGCTTGGCTTTCTGAATTTCCTGAGGTAAATTTTCACGCAAATCGTATATAAGGTCCTTGAGTCTGTCACCGTCAATTATGATTTTATGTGAAGCGAGGGGGACAGCAGTACCTTTGTCGATAACTTCATCTATTTCGTTGAGTATTTCATCAATATCGCTCATTTTAAAAACCTCCTGTATAATTATTAATCATGTTTTACAATTCTGCCCTGAATATCATTGAGGATACATTCAGGAACAAATGAACTTATATCGCCGCCGAAGCTTGCAATCTGTTTTACAACGCTTGAACTGAGATACATATTTTCGGTACTTGTTGTAAGGAATACGGTTTCGGCATCGGGATAGAGTTTCTTGTTGGCAAGAGCCATCTGGAATTCATATTCAAAATCACTTACAGCACGAAGACCTTTTACAATAGCAATAGCACCGCTTGTTTTCACATAGTCGGCAAGCAGACCGTCCAGTATGTCTATTACAATGTTATCAACATCAGTCATACTGTTTATAACAGTTTCAATCATCTGAATACGTTCAAGAGGGGTAAAGCTTGGTGATTTTGAAGGATTGACGGAAACGAGAACGATAACCTTGTCAAACAGCTTGGAGGCTCTGCGGAATATATCAATATGACCGAGAGTGACAGGGTCAAAGCTTCCGGGACAAACGGCAACACGACGCATAATATAAATTACTCCTCTCTGCTGCCGGCAATAAATACTGTTACAGATATTTTGCCGTAATTATATGTTTTAGCGATATGGATATTACTGTAACAATCAGGGAGTGACAATTCCTTTTCATGTTCACAGATAATCTTGCCGCCGTCGTTCATAAGATTTTCAAGAACGGGCAGAGCAGCCTCAATAAGTCCTTTGCGGTAAGGCGGGTCAAGTATGGCAATGTCAAAATGCTGATTTGAAGTTTTAAGAAAATCAATGCCGTCAGAATGGATAACTTTTGCGGAATCTGCAAGACCGGAAACGGCAAGGTTTTCATTGATTATATCAATTGATTTTCTGGATATATCAGTAAAAACAGCAGAACCAGCACCACGACTTAAAGCTTCAATGCCCATCTGTCCGCTGCCGGCGAAAAGGTCGATGACAGAAGCACCGTCAATATCAAACTGAATTGATGAGAAGACAGCTTCCTTTACTTTATCGGTAGTGGGACGTACATCATTGCCTTCAAGTGTACGGAGCTTTCTGCCTCTTGCAATACCTGTAATAACACGCATTATAAGAAAATTCCTTTCAGTTAATTAAATAATGTGAGTTCGATAGATTTATTTTGTAATGGCGAACTATATTCGCCAGTCTTT
>JBJEQS010000071.1:0-15633 GCA_051881875.1 Oscillospiraceae bacterium | reverse complement strand
TTGAAAAAGCTTGACCAAAACTTTTATTTTTGGTTATCGAACTCACGTTAATTAATTTATCATGTTAAAATCAGGAATAAGTTCTGATATCAAATACAGTTTATTATGCGGGAAAATCTTTCTGCAATTTCATATCCGTCCCATAACAAATCAAAATCCATAGTACGCCCTATAGGAACTATTCGGTCTATACCTTTTATTCCGCTTTCAGCAATACTCTTAAAAACATTTTTATTTCCTATATATGACACAGTCTGACAGCCTGTATTATCAAATAAACCTCTTACTTCTGAAAGTTCCCTGCAGGTACATTCAAAGAAATATCCTGAATTATCCTTATAATTCATCAGTCTGTAATCAGGTGATTCAACATATACACGATATATTATATTATCAGGCATATCAATCTTTCTGATATTTTTCAGTTCCGCAGCTGCCATGCAAAAGCTTGTAAATTTATTTATTACCTGTATAGGTGAAATATCATATTTATCTGAAACATATTCCCACACACTTTTCCAGAATATCTCCCTTGCATTATTATTTGCAGCATCACTTCCTGAGAATATAACCGCCCTTGGTGATGTACAGGCATTCTGGTCAGTGAGAAATGTATCATTCCAGAATTTATGTGCAATATCTTTTTTATTCTCAATAGTAAGATATGTTTTTGAATCAATCACTGCAACAGAGTATCTGTCTGCAAAAGTTATCTCTGATGCCCTTGGATTAAGCGGAGATTTTCTTATCTGTTCAATAGTTTTATCTCCGCCCCATATTACTCTCACATCACATAATCCTGAAAACATATCATTAAAAGATGCATCATGTCCGTATCTTACAAGATACATATATTTTTCAAATTCAGGATATTTTTCAACTGCTCTTTTCAAAGCATTTACAATTATATCAATCTGCGGAAAATTCTTTGATGTAACCTTTACTATATTTGCATTTCCGCAAATCAGTCCTGAAAATAATGAATATGCAAAATTAACAGGAACATTTGACGGAGCAATATGAAATAACACACCTCGTCCCAGATGTATATTATCATCATTTCTGCCATAAACAGATGCCATACGCATAATATTTGATTTACGCAGCCAGAATCCCAGAGTTACAATATCCGGATATTTCTTTGATGAATTATCGGAAAATATCTCCTTTGAAACCGTATCACAAAATTCTGTTATATCATTTGCAAAAGGTACTTTAGGAACTGCTGATGTTATATTGTGAATCGACTTTTCATTTCCGAACATATATTCAATATCTGCTGAATTGATGTTATTATTAATATTTTTTACTGAATATGTATCGCTGCAGCCTCTTATTTCAGCATTTTTTATTCGTCCGAAAATTCTGAAATATTTTCCGTTTCTGCCGCATGGACAATTATCTTCTCCAAGTATAACACTCTCATCTTCAGTAAGCAGTGAATGTCCCGGATATGATTCAGGGATAGTGGAAATTACCTGCAATATGCCTCGTTCGCCCACAGCACATTCAGAAAAATCCTTTGGATTTCTTACAATAACATCGGAAAAATTACTTGCATGAAGATGACCATATTCACATTCCATATAAATACAGCCTGTCTGCTCAACCATTCCATAATAGTCATGAATACGCTTTATTCCGCACACTGATTCAAGGCATTGTTTATATTTTTCAGGAGATACAGATTCATTCTGAAGTTTTTTCCATCCCCCGCCATGAATAAGTATGCCCTCCGATAAATCATAAACAATGCCTTTCTCCTTTAATCTGATAAGTTCCTTATAAAAATGCTGCCATATCATAAATGTAAATCCGAAAAGTAAAATCTTTCTGCCTTTATGCTTTTCAAGAAAATCTTCCAGTTTTTCCGTATCAAGACTCATATCCTCATCTTTCAGTATATAAGTCCTGTCTGTTCCAAACATTGAAAAACCAAGTATCCCTGCACCTCTTGCTGAAAACATACTCCTGTTTTTTATAACTGAAGGACAGTCAATAACAAGCATAGGCATTCTTTCATTTCCGATATATGAAGAAACTATTTTTACCATTGCTTTCTGCTGATTAGCTGATGTAGTACGGTCAAGATATATTTTTGAAACAGCCTGACCTGTTGTACCTGATGATGTCATTGTTTTTACAATTTCATTATCAGGTACACTTTTTAATGATAATTCCTTAAAAATTCTCACAGGCACAAATGGAATATCTGCACTTTTATTTATATTCTCTCTGCTATATGAAATACTTTCAAGTATATTTGCATATTCAGCACAATTTTCTTTATGATACTCTGTCAGGGCAGCGAGTCTTTCACTTATAAACTGCTGTTTACTTTCTTTATTCATTGAATATGGCGATTCAGCAAACAGTTCTTCAAATTTCATCACAATTTCAACCTTTCTTTAGAAATGCTCCCCATACTATATCCGAACATTGCATATCTGTCATTTGCTTTTATATTTTGCTTCATAACAGAAATCATATCTTCAGCAAGTTCATCAAAATTCCTGTAAAATGGTTCATTATGCCTTCTGTCATGACCTGAATACTACAAACGCCATAATCTTCAAGCACATCAGATTTATTGTAAAAATCCGCTGTACCTCCGGCAAATGTAAAACAGAAAGTTTTATTTACTTTATCTGACATAATATTTTTCAAGTTCTCTGTACAATATTTTTCCGGAATCGTTTTTAGGTATAGCATCTACTGACATAACTGTAAACGCTGTATGATTCAGCTTTGTTTTAGCAGATATGAAATTTTTAACCTGCTTAATCATTTCATCATCAGCGTTGACTATAAAAATATAAACATTGTCATCAATACCTGCACTTGCACACTCAATATCAGAAAATCTGCCCTTTATCAGCATATCAATTTCATCAAGACTTACTCTGTTGCCATAAACCTTTAAAAATCTTTTTTTTCTGCCGACAATGTAATAATATCCGTCTTTATCGAACTGAGCCATATCTCCTGTATAAAGTATTCCATGTCTTTCATCACCTTTTGCCAAATCATCTGTACATTCAGCATATCCCAGTGTGACATTATCTCCTTCATACACAAGTTCACCTGTTATAAAAGGTTCATTTATATTATCTCCGTTTACATCAATAAGCCTGAATTTTCCTCCCGGAATTGCAATTCCCATTGAACCGCATTTTTCAACCGACTTTTCATATGGAAGATACCCCATTCTTGCAGTCGCTTCGCACTGTCCATACATAACAATAAATTTTTTATTGTTTTGTTCTGCATACTCAGCAAATTTTTTATGTAATTCCGGCAGCAGTTTTCCTCCTGCCTGTGTCATATATCTCAAGGACGGAAGCTTCATTCTGTAAAAACGCATTTTGTCAAGCATTTCATATGTATATGGAACTCCTCCGAATGATGTGGCATTGTATTCAGAAAAGAAATTCCAGAATTGCTTCTGCATTATTCCTTTATCTGTTACAAGCAATGCAGCACCAACTGTCATATGGCTGTTTATTATTGACAAACCATATGTATAATTCATAGGCAGAGTTGTAATCGGACGTTCTGTTTCATCAATATCAAGATATTCAGCTATTGATTCAGCATTGGATTTTACATTATTGTAACTCTGTCTTACAAATTTCGGACTTCCTGTTGAACCTGATGTGGCAAGCAAAAGACATAATTCTTCATTCATCTCATATTCATCATCATAATTTGTTCTGATAAGAATATAGTCCATGAACTCATAAACACATTCTTCGCAATAGTCTGCCAAATCATCTTTCTGTTCTTTTGGTATCCACAGATATGCCGGTTTATATATTTTCATTATATTATAAAGCATATCCTTGTCAATGCTGCTGCTTAAAAGCATAGGAACGATATTATTATTTACAAATGAAACATATCCAGCAACAGAACCTGTTGTATTTCTGCATAATACTATTACAAGGCATCTTCTGCCGACTGCTTTTGAAATTTTCATTCCCTCATCAGCAAGTTCATTATAAGTCAGAGTATTGCCATACTCATCAATGATTGCTTTATTATTGCTGAATTCACCAAAGTTCCATACACTCATAACATCATACCTTAAAATTCAATATCATAATTCTTAGAAAGAATTTCCATACCTTTTTCAAATGAACTCAGGTCTATTATATCGTCTGTATCCATCATTATATCAAAGGCATCTTCTATTGCAGCTATAAGTCCCATATGACCTACTGAATCCCATTCTGTTACTGCCTGATATTCAAGTCCTTCAAGAGCTGATTCTTCTATTTCAAGTGATTCCTTGAATGCATTTATATATTTTTCCTTGTTTGTCATAATATTTTCTCCTTTATTAAAATTCAATACCATAATTCTCAGAAAGAATTTCCATACCTTTTTCAAATGAACTCAGGTCTATTATATCGTCTGTATCCATCATTATATCAAAGGCATCTTCTATTGCAGCTATAAGTCCCATATGACCTACCGAATCCCATTCTGTTACTGCCTGATATTCAAGGCCTTCAAGGGCTGATTCTTCTATTTCAAGTAATTCCTTGAATGCATTTATATATTTTTCCTTGTTTGTCATAAAATATCCTCCTTAATATTCCCCTGTATAAACAAATCTTGTCATTGCATCAATCATCTTATAGCCATCCCATATAAATTCAAGTCCCATAGTCTGTCCTAAAGGAACAATACGGTCAACACCTCTGACGCCGTTCTCAAATACAAGCCTTTTAACTTCTTCTTTGTCAACTCCCAGAACGGAAACTGTCTGGCATGACTTCGTAAATAAAGGCACAATTTCTTCAAGATTTTCTTTTACAGTATACTCAAAAAAGTATCCGCCGCCATTTTTATATTCCATAATATCCGGTAATATTTCCTGTATTTCCGTCCGCATTATATAGTTATTGTCTGAAACAAGCTTTACCTTGTTATTCTTCATAGCGAGTATACAGAATGATGAGTATTTATCAACTGACTGAACAGGCTTCATATCATATTTCTGAAGAACTGTTTTTTCCAGAGCAGACCAGAAAATCTTTCTTGCCTTATCAGACTGACTGCCTGTCCATACTACAATTCTTGGTGAACTGCAGGCATTCTGGTCTGTATAATAGGTATCAGTATAAAAAGCTTCTGCAATTTCTTCAGGATTTCTCAATAAATATTCATCTGAATTTATTATCGCAGCCGAATATCTGTCAGCAAAAGCAAGTTCTATTGCACGTGGAGGAAGAAGCGATTTTCTGATTTTTTCAATCGTCATATTTCCGCCCCATATAATCCTTATATCACATAAGGAAGAAAGCATATTTGTGATTTCGTCATTATACTCATATCTTATCAAACAGAAATAAGGCTTCATAAATTTATAATCATTGTCCAGCAATTTATTAATAGCATTGCATATTATATCTGCCTGTGCAAATGGTTTGCCTGAAAGTCTGATGATAACAGCATTTCCGGCTAAAATGGCTGAAGTCATTGAAACAGCAAAGTTTACAGGCACATTTGAAGGAGCTATATGGAATGAAACTCCCCTTCCAATTCTTGATTTATAATCTGTATGCTTTTTCTTTACAGATTCAATTGAAGCTTTTCTTATCCAGTAAGCATATGATATTACATCAGCATATGATTTTGCATTTTTATCATGAAGCAATTCATATGAAAGTGCTGAAAGAAATGATACTGACTTATTCGAAAACATTGGCAATGCAGGTACATTCGGCATATTTTCAAGTATATCATTTCCTCCGACAATATACTGAATACTATCTGAATTTATCGGCATATGTATCACTGCATCCTCTCAGTTCGGCATTCTTTATTCTGCCAATAATTTTAATATATTTACCTTTTCTGCCGCATGGACAATCATCTTCACCAAGTATTATCCCTTCATCTTCGGTAAGCAGAGAATGTCCCGGATATGAATGCGGCAGAGCAGATACAACCTGTATAATTCCTTTTTCACCTTTTTTCATTGGTGAAAAATCCTTATAGTTTCTTATAATTACATCAGAATATATACTGGCATGGAGATGACCGTATTCACACTCTGCATAGATACAACCTGTCTGCTCCACCATTCCATAATGGTCAAGAAAATGCACTATGCCGCATATATCATTAAGACTTTTTTTAAAGACCTCTCTTGACACTGATTCATTCTCCAGCTTTTTCCACCCTCCTCCTGTCATTAAAAAAGCTTCCGACATATCATACTTCTTGTTCAGCTTTTTTAATTCCTGATAGAAATGCTGCCATACAATAAATGTAAATCCGAAAATAATAAATCTCTGACCGGCATATTTCTGCATAAAATTTTCTATAACATCAATATCGGGTGTCATATCATCTTTCAGACAATATACAGTATCTCTTGATACAATCTGAAGTCCTATTATTGCTGCACCTCTCGCAGTAAAACTTTGTCTGTCTTTAAGTATGGAAGGAGAATCTATTATAAGCATAGGAAGACGTTTACTGCCCCAGTAATCACTTAAAATCTTAACCATAACCTTTTGCTGAATCATGGCTGTTTCCTTATCAACAAATATCCTTGAAGGCTTCTGACCTGTTGTACCTGAAGAAGTCATTGTTTTAAATATACTGCTTCTGTCAACACTTAACAGGTCATATTCTTTAAAAAGTCTTACGGGGAAAAACGGAATATCTGATATGCAATTTACGTTTTCAGGATTGTATCCTGCTGCATCAAGAAAATTGCTGTATTCCCTGCAATTTAACCTGTGAAATTCAGTAAGCTGTAAAAGTTCTGAAGTCAGCATATTTTCCTTTTCTGATTTACAAAGTTCATATGGTTTCAGCTGATAAAAATCCTCAATCATCTGAAATTCTCCCATTCTCTTTTTATTTTTTCCGCAATCTGTTTATCGGTTATACCGCCCTGTTCCCATACATATCTTTGAGAACCGGCATTTGTAAATGTATCATTGAACCCGATAAACACCTGTGGCGGTGCTGACTTTCTGGTTGATTTATATTCAGCCACAGCACTTCCCATTCCGCCAAGAATATTATGTTCCTCAACTGTTACAATCATATCATATTCTTTGAATATAATATCAAGCGTTTCATAATCAAGCGGCTTTATTGTATGCATATTATAAACAGAACATTTTATACCGGTCTGCTGTTCAAATATTTTTGCTGCATTCAATGATTCGCTTACCATAAGACCGGTTGCAATGACGGCTATTTTATCACCTTTTTCAATCTGAACCATTTTTCCGGCTGTAAAATCATAGTCCTCCTTATATACGATTGGACAGCTTGTACTGCCGCTCAACCTTATATACATAGGCCCGTCATTGTCTGCGGCATATTCTGCAATTTTGTAAGCTTCCAGAGCATCAGCGGCTGAAAACACCTGCAAACCAGGAAGAACTCTCATAAATGCAATATCCTCAGTTGCCCAATGTGAAACACCTGATTTTGCAGCAACAGTTCCTGCCGATGAACCAACTATTTTAACATTGCATTTAAGATGAGAAAGATGCTGTCTGATATGTTCAAGACTGCGTACAGCGATGAATGAAGCATATGTTGTTGCAAAAACACAATCACCTTCCATCGAAAGACCTGCCGCAATTCCAATCATATTCTGTTCTGCAATTCCTGTATTAAGAAATTTCTCAGGATATTCATTTGCAAATCTGCTAAGACCTGAAAGCAGTGCAAGGTCCGCGGTCAAAACCATAAGATTATCTTTTGATTTTGCAATATCGAGCATTGCTTCACCAAAAAAAGTTCCTCTTTGTCCCAGCATTGACCATTTGCGTATATTCTGACGTGACACTATCATATATTTTCACCTCTTAATTCAGACATTGCAATTTCATATTCCTGTTTGGATAATCGGTGATGATGCCATTCAGGACGATTTTCAATAAAGGAAACCCCTTTTCCTTTCACAGTATCAGCAATTATGATATGAGGCAAAGATTGCTTTTTATCGCTGAATGCATTTAATAAATCCTGTATATCATGTCCGTTGCAGCTGCTTACATACCAGCCAAATCCCTGCATTTTTTCGCTGATATTCTCAATTCCCATAATATCTTCGGTATTTCCGTCATATGAAAGATGATTCCTGTCAATAATAACTGTCAGATTATCAAGCTTATAGTGTGCCGCTGACATGAAAGCTTCCCATACACTTCCCTCATTAAGTTCACCATCTCCCATAAGAATGAAAACCTCTGAATTAAGCTTTCTTTTTCTTTTTCCAAGAGCAATACCTATTCCGACTGATATTGCCATTCCAAGACTCCCGCCTGAATATTCAAGACCAATTTCTTTACGCTGCGGATAACCTGTAAGCCTTCCGCCATCTTTCTGAAATTCAAGTATCTCATCTTTCGAAATAAATCCTTTTTCAGCAAGAGCCGGAATATGAGATAATACACAATGATTTTTACTTGGTATAAAAATATCTCTTTGAGCATCTGTAGGATTATTGACATCAATTTTCAACACTTCACCATATAGAACAGCCATTATTTCAGCACATGACAAACTTCCTCCAAGGTGTGAACCATTATTTCCTGAAGAAAGAGCCATATCCATTCCCATCATTCTTATTCTTTTTGTCATGTCTTCCAGACGCTTTACATTTTTCAGAGATGTATCAATAGTATTTGTTCTCTGCATTTCAATATCCTCCACAAATATGCTTATGTCCTTCCGCCATCAAGAACCATTATCTGTCCTGTCATATATGCTGCGTCATCTGAGGCAATATACAAAGCAGCCTTTGCTATTTCCTCACTTTTTCCCATACGCTTGATACTCATTCTTTCAAATACCTTTTGAATTTCTTCATTTGACTTGTATTTTCCCATATCCGTATCAATCAATCCCGGAGCTATTCCATTCACCCTGATATTATATCCTGCAAGCTCTTTAGCAAGCGACTTTGTTATCCATATCATCGCAGCCTTGCTTGAACCATATGCAATATATCCGGGACTTGTTTCTATTCCGCCGGCTGAACACATATTTATTATACAGCCGCTTTTTTGCTTCATCATTTTTCTTGCAATAAGCTGAGTTACCTGTATCTGAGCAAAAACATTTACATCATATACTTCACGGATTTTTGAAATCGGCGTCATAGTCATAAGTCCGCCATGTGCAATTCCTGCATTGTTGACCAGAACATCAATATTTTTCTTTTCAGCAATAATACTTTTTATTCCTGAATTTATTTCTTCTTCTGACGACATATCAAAATATACAGGTTTTATTTCAACAGAATACTTTTGAGAATATTCTTCCATAATTTTTTCGGAATCCTCATTATGATTTCTCATACACGCCCATACATCATAGCCATTTGATGCAAAAGTCTTTACTATTTCAAGACCTATTCCTCTGTTAGCACCTGTAACTACTATACTTTTTCTGCTCAATTCCATTATTACCTCTTAAAAAATCACTGTAATTCAGATATTATTCTGGTTGCTATTTGTTCGGATAATAAATTATTCTGTTCACGGGAATAAGTTTCTGAACCCGGTTCAGTATATTTGTTGTCTATTCCCATCATAATTTGTTTAGGTGATGTTCGATATTTTGAATAATATTCTGCAATTGCACTTCCTAATCCACCGCTTAAAAGATGTTCTTCCAAAGAAACGATTAACTCATAATCAATTAATTTGTCAAGCAAAGATGCATCAATGGGACATATAGTATGCATATCAATAACGGCACAATCAATATCTTCTTTTGACAGCATTTCTGCTGCTTTTAAAGCATTTTCCAAAATAGTTCCGCAGCCTATTATTGCTACTCGTTTTCCAGTTTTAAGAGTTATTGCTTTTCCGATATGGAAATCAATCATATCACTATTGTGGATTATTGGTAATAAGGTTCCTCCTGTTAATCTTATATAAACAGGTCCTCTTATTTTCAATGCTGCCTGAACAGCGGTATATATTTCAACTCCATCACATGGAGAAATGATAGTTATTCCTGGAATAGCACGCATTATGGCAATATCTGGCGGATTAGTATGTGAATATGAAAATCTTGACTGAATAAGTCCACTGTCCATACCAATAAGTTTTATATTTCTCTGCATATATCCCATAAAATTTCTTACTTGGTCAGCAACTCTTGCTGATGCAAACATCGCCCAGGTTGTTGCTACGACAGGAGTTCCATCAGCAGCTAATCCGGCAGCAACACCAATAAGATTTTGTTCAGCAATACCTGTATCTAAAAATCTTTCCGGATATTTGTTCAATAATCGGTCATATCCTGAAGCGTGTGCAAGGTCAGCAGAAGTATAAAAAAATTCAATTTCTTCAGCACAATCCCACAGTGCCTGTCCTACACAGCCACGAGCACCCATTCTTGCTAAAAATCTTTTTGTATTTTTTATCATAATTCCACTCCTAACTCCGAAGCTGCCTTTGATAATTCAGTTTTTGTCAATACTTTGTCATGATATATATAATTATTTTCAAAAAATGAAACTCCTTTACCTTTTATTGTATTAGCAATTAAAGCAAATGGTTTGCCGTGATTAAAGCCATCATAAAAAGCGTTTAATAACGCTTCGCAATCATGTCCGTCAACAGCAACTGCATACCAGCCAAAACTTTCAAAATTAAGCAAGATATTTTCCCAAGAAATAATATCCTTGGTAAAACCATCGCTTTGTAACGTATTAGCATCAACTATAAGACATAAATTTGATAATTTAAGCTGTCCGGCTAACATAACAGCCTCCCATACTGAACCTTCATCAAGTTCACCATCGCCAACTTCTACAAACGTGCGATAATTGTAATTTTTTACTTTTGCTAACTGAGCCAGACCTACTGCATAAGATGGACCTAACCCCAAACTCCCACCAGACATTTCAAAACCAAGTTTCTCATCTGAAACCATAAGTTCAGAGATATGACTTCCGTCCTTCTGATATGTCATAAGTGTTTCTTCTGCAATAAGTCCAACATTATACATAGCTGTATATATTGCCAAACCGGCATGACCTTTTGACAATATAAATTTATCCTTTGTTTTAAAATTATTTTCGCAATTTTTACAATTCAATATATTATTAAATAAAACAGCAGCTATTTCAACAGTCGAAAAACATCCACCCCAATGAATTTCATCTACAGCAATTTTACTCATTGACAGCATTTGCTTTCTCATAGCTATTGAAATATTTTTACATTCATCAGCTATTTTTTTTAAATTCATTTGATATTTTCACCTTCGATTTATAATAATCCGCCATCAACTCGAATAACCTGTCTTGTAATAAAACTTGACATATCAGAAGCAAGAAATAAAACTGTATCTGCAATTTCTTCCGGTTTGCCTTTACGGTGCATTATATTCATTTGCAAAGCAATTTCCTCGTCTTCTTTACTCATACTGTTTCCCATATCTGTATCAGTAAGTCCAGGTGCAACAGCATTTACTCTTATTCCATAAGGGCCAAGTTCAATGGCAAGACGTTTTACTGCCCCGATTACAGCAGCTTTACTTGCAGAATATTCAACATTAGCTCCTCCGTCATATGCTGCTGAAGAGGAAATAAAAATAATACTCCCGTCTTTATAACGCATCATATTTTTAGAAATATACTGTGTCAGGAGTAATTGTGAGAATAAATTCACTTGAAATACATCTTTTATCGTTTCCATTTTAGTCATTGCAAGAGATTTAAGCGGCAACGCAACACCAATATTATTTACAAGAATATCTATTTTCTTCTTAAAATTCAATATTTCTTTTGCGCCATTCTTTACACTGTCCTCATTTTCAAAATCCATATATACAATATGAATACTGATATGATTTGCCTGCATAAGTTTATCACAATATAATGAAAATTCCATATTTTCCTTACGGATTACAGCGAAAATTTCCGCACCATTCTTAGCGAAATTTTCTAATATTGCTTTTCCAATACCCCTGTTACACCCTGTAATGACAGCTGTTTTATCTTTTAAAATCATATTTTCACAAACCTTTCTTATTTTTTTTAAACACAGTCTGTATTAGTGTTTTTATCATATATTTATCTTTCACCAAAACGTTCAATCAATCGAAAAAGGTTATTTCTAGATTTTGAATAATAATCTTCTTTGAAATTGCATACTTTTATGAATTTCCTGTTTGTTTTGCAGTCAATATAATATGATATTTTCTTTGAACCAAGACGCAAAGCAAGCCCGACAGCAGCCATATTTTCAGCTTCTATATATGAATAAAGCTTTTCAACACCAATATTCTCATATACATAATCATGGAAAAGCAGCATTGTTTCAATCGTTTCAATCTGATTTCCTTTTAATACAAGTCTTCCCGTTTCAGCTTCATTTCCGCATATATTATATATTGAAAATACACCTATTTTTTCACCCGAAATTCTTTCGATAACAACAAAATAACTATCCGACATTTTTGCCTGTTCATTTATCCATTTCTTCTGAGTTTCCAAATCGACATTCAATTTCGGCATATATTTTTCCTGATTACGAATATTAAGGGTGAATTCTGCATCGTTTTCATTTGCTGAACGTATTCTTATTTTTTTTCCTTCCACAGGATTTTTCATAACCATATTGCAAACACCGCCAAGTATACTTATATTTTTGTTATTTCAAAAGCATATTTATTGGTAACAAGCCTTGATGACTGTTCCTTAATTGCTGAAGGATTTACCTTATTAAGAATTTCAACCATAAAATTGATATTATCATTTGATAAAATATCATTTCCATATGGTACTGCTTCAATAAGATTAACATGATATTTTTTGCTGTTCAATAACCTGCTGTAGAATTCATCAACAGATATATTCATATATCCCGAATAAACTGCATTATTTATAAAACCAAGTGAATACATAATATTTATAATATCATATGTATTTTTCAATGAAACAAACAGCTGACCTTCAGGCTTAAGTAATTTAATAGCTTCTTTTATAACATTGTATGGTTCTGCATATGAATTGATATAATCGCCTATTATTATATAATCAAATGATTCCGGTTCAAAATTATTCGTAAGACAGTCTATTTTATTTGAAAAAACATTATTTGCTCCGCAAATTGTCTGTAAATCAATAAAATACTTTGCATTCTGGGTAAATGCATAACATTCAGCATTGAATTTTTCAAATTTTCTGATAGTATTTTTTATTTCCAGAACTGGTGTGCCGCATTTCACATCAATACCTAATATTTTTGGAATTTCAGCATCTGAATCCTTTATTGCCGGTATAAATTCATTAATAAAATTATTTACATCATCCCATGCATCTACTCCAAAGTATTTGTCATTGAAATTTTTTCTTCCTACTCTTAATGAACGTTCAAATGCTTCAGGATTTTTATTTTCCATTTGAAAAACTTTATGATTATGATGAATCCATGTATCTTTTGCAAGCACAACTTTATAACCTGTTCTTCTTGCACGAAATGCAATATCGTCATCACTGAAGTCATGAAAGAAGCCCATATCTCCAACAGGAAATCCCATAGCATAAAGGCAATCTTTTTTATACAATGTTCCCAATGTTATTATTCTTAATCTTTCATGCCATTTTTTAGCATCTGATTTATTAAACTCAGCAGCTTTATTATACATATCCTCAATATCATCAAACTGCATATCATATCCCTGCATATTGCTGACATTTGAAGAAACCGGATTTACTATTCCTATTTTAGGGTCTGACTCTGCAACTGCTATTAAATTATTAAGCCAATTTGGTGTAACAAGTATGTCATTAGCAACAGAAACCAAATATTTTCCAACCCAGCTTAAATTAATAAAATTTCCTGGAAAGCTTGATGTAATATTTTTAGTTAGCCTTAAAATCCTTACTTTTTCATGTTCTATTGATTTAAAATATTCAAAAGTGCCATCTGATGAACCGCTGTCAATTAAAAATAAATCGTAATCAATTCCTTTTGTATTTCTCAAAATACTTTCGATACACGCTTTTGTTTTGTCAAGTCTGTTAAATGCCTGAACGCATATACTCACATCTGAATGAAATTCAGACATTGAAACTGCTGCATCAGCCATTATTTTTCTTGCATGTATTAAATCTTCCGAAATATCAATATCTTTTAAGTTATCTGTATTTATTTCATATATTATTTTTTCCATAATATTAATCATATCAATAATATAAACCAATTATATTATTAAATATCCTAACCTCCTCATAAATGTATTTTAATCTTATTTTCAATATATTTTTCTTCAAGCAAATCATAGTCATATCTTTTTCTTTCTTCTGCTGATAAAGAACTGATAATATTTTTAATATCTTTTAAATTAATATCATCTTTTTTTCAAAAGATACTCAATATTATTTATATGCGAACAATACATACCTGCAATAAAATATGCTGCCGAGTAACCCCATTTTTTACTGTTTTCCATAAAATATTTAATATAGGTATCTATAGCATCCATGATATGATTCATATTGTAATTTTTATTATATTTACAATTTAAATAATTGACCAGAAGCTCAGTAGTTGCATTACCAGCACCTCGCCCCATTCCGCATAAACTTGAATCAACAATAATATCCCTTTTATTATTTAACAATGAAATAAAATGTATTGTAAGTGCAAAAGATAATTGTTGATTATTATGTGAATGAAATCCTATTTTAATCTCAGGATTCAGTTCTTTATCAAGAATATCAGCTATTCTTGTCAAATCCTCATGATACATTGCACCAAAAGTATCGACTATTGACAGGCAAACCGGATTCAATTTATTTACATACATTGCCAGATTGCTCAAATCTCTGTTATTGTATGCAAGTGTATTTGCTGCCTGAAGATATACTTTATATCCCTTGTCCATAATTTGTTCAACAATTCCCATACATTCTCTATACTTTTCGTAAGGAAATACAATTCTCACAGCATCTATAGTCTTTCCATCACATTTCGGCAAATTTCTAAAATCATATCTGTCCCAGTCTAACATTGCTACAAAAATCTGATTTTCATTTTTTTATCAATATATTTTTTTAAATCATCAGGAACATGGTAATATGTTGAACCATCTTCATATAAATTATCTTTTAACCAACCACATTCTATTATTTCTATATTTGCATCTTGTAATGTATTTATTATTCCCTTTATTACGGAACTTCCAAAATTTCCGTTTACTACATAAGCACCATCTCTTAAAGTACAGTCAAGCAAATAAATATCCTTTGCCATAATTTACTCCTTTTCTTTTTATATAGAATACAGCATTTTTATCTGTTTTTTTGCTGCCTGTTTCTCTGGTAATCCATTTTATGATTTTCCACCGGCTGCTCTTTAAATCGACTATATATACGATAATACCTTAATATTATAACACAATTTTCTCGTTAAGACAAGTTCTCAGTACTCATTATTCAGGGTTTTTGAATGAGTTAAATTTTTATTAACAAATCTTCTGAAATTAAACATTCCTGCTCTGTAGGGGCGACCAATGGTCGCCCGTTTGCTGATATGTCATATCAGCAAATTCTGCGAACTGCGTTCGCACAAACTTTTTTTGGAAAAAGTTTGACAAAAAACTTTTTTGAACGCCATTTAGGGC
>JBJEQS010000070.1:0-3604 GCA_051881875.1 Oscillospiraceae bacterium | reverse complement strand
AATACTTGGTTGGAGACGACCCGGGAAGATAAGGCGATGCCGGCTCTTTCTTTTTATTATTTAGTGAGTATATATGATAATTTCTTTTGATTTAGATGACACTTTATTTGTATCTCCACATAATTTTAAAACAGAAAATGAATTGAAATTTCCTTTAAACAAGATTTTTAAAGAAAGACTTAGATTTGGAACAATTTTTCTTATGAAATATTTAAAAGAGCAAAATATTCAGATTTGGATTTATACTACTTCGTTTCGTTCAGAAAGGTATATTCGTAATTTATTTCTTTGTTATGTAATAAAAATAGATGGTATTGTAAATGGTGAAAGACACAAACGAGAAGTTCAAGGAAATAAATCAGATGCTATGCCTTCAAAATATCCTGCCAAATATCGTATTGATTTACATATTGATGATGATATTTCAGTAGCAGAGAACGGAAAAGTTTATGGCTTTAAAGTTTTTATTATAAAAGAACAAGATGATGAATGGTATAATAAGATTATAAAGCAAATTGAAAAATTGAAATTAAAAATAGTATAGATTATATAATTAAAATCCTTTGGATGTTAACCAAAGGATTTTTTTTATTTTATCTATTTGCTGTTGCCCAGTCAATAATTTTAACTACAAATTTAGGAGTAATGGCTTTGGGAATTTCAAAAGGAAACAATTCCAGCCATGATTTAAAGACTCTCTTGTAATAATTATCTGATTCAATATTTAAAGGAATATAAAGAATAAGGCTTTTATCAACTGCAATAATATGCAGATGAATTAACGGACTATCCCAGTCCTCTGCTACATACCAAAGATATTCTTTGTTATTATATGTAAGTTTTCTTTTGCGTTTTTTGCTTATACTCATATACTCACCTCACTGTTTATCATTTTTCTTATATTTTGCAAATGCATTTTCCGGAAACATATGAAAATCCTTGAATACAAGAATAAAAAAGATTATAAATGCCGGAATTGCACAATATGCTGATATAAAATATGAACATATTGCTCCTGCAATCATAAGTAATGACCATATAATAAAATTATTTCGGAAATCCTTCACTATTCTTTTCACATCATATTCAGCTTTCTGACTTTCAGAGAATGAATTGAATCCGTTTATCAGATTGGCAGATTTTTCTCCTCCAAAATGAAAAATTAATGCAAATATAATAAAAACAGGCAATGCTGAGATACAAGTGCAAAATCCTACATTTGAAAAAATCTCCATGAAAATTCCTCCTTAATCATCTTCCAATCCCAGTATTTCACTGATAATACTATCAGTTTCATCAAAATGTTCTTCGCTTTCAGATGAATATATTACTGAAAAGCTTTCATCATCGTCATGTAAAACACCAATTACGGTATCTGGATATGGCTGGAAAAATTTTATTCCTGTATACAGTGATGAATCTGCATCGGCTGACAGAAATTTCTTTTCAATTTCTTCAGCCTGTTCCTTATCAGCTTCATAAAATTCCTCATTGGAATATTCAAATGAAAACGCTGCATGAAGATATGCATGGGAAATTAAAAACTGTGAAATATAATCCGTTGTTTTATACCATGTTTTGCCGTCATATGTTTCATAGACAGGCGGATTTTCCATGTTCAAATCAGATTTTTTTATTGCCCAGTCGCATACACATTGATTTTCTGTATAAAATACGCAGTATTCCTCATAATTCCATTTTTTCAGATTGTATGCATATCGACCGTCAGGTGTTAGCAGAAAATTCTGTGCGGAATTCATATCCTTACAGCCGCCGCAAATGCGGTAATAATCTTCAAGTGCTTTCGGAATTGCTCCGAAATAATTATGTATTTCTGTAATCTGTTCTTCGGGTAATGGTTCAGGTTTATTCAGATGAAACAATTCACAAATTTTTTTATAACTGTAATTCATATTAAATCACTCCTTTTACATTAAAATTATTCTACCATTTTTGAATATAAAAATCAATATTTTACAGAATAATTCAGGATTTTTTTTAAACAATATTATTATAAAATTATTTAAAAGGAGAATTTATTTATGTCTGTTTCAAGTGATACCGTTAATCTTCTGCGTGAGTGCAATGCCGGGATTAAAATGGGTGTAAGTTCTATTGATGAGGTTCTCGACAGTGTGAAAGATAATGAATTGCTGAATATCCTTACCGATTCAAAACAGAAACATTCGGATTTAGGTAATGATACTCATGAGATGCTTAACAAGTATAATGATGATGGAAAAGAGCCTAATCCTATGGCTAAGGCTATGTCATGGATTAAGACAAATTTCAAAATTTCCAATAATAATTCAAGCAGTACAATTGCCGAGCTTATAGTTGATGGCTGTAACATGGGCATAAAATCCTTGTATAAGTATCTTAATGAATATTCCAATGCTGATGAAAAAGCTAAGGACATAGCCAAAAAGCTTATAAATATTGAGGAAAAGCTCATTGTTGATTTAAGGGCATTTCTTTAATATATAAACATTTTTCTGCAATCTGCATAATATAAATATATATAGTATATTTATTTTCTGAAAAGGAGTTTATTATGCCGATTGTTTTTTTAAGTCCGTCAACTCAGGAATTCAATAATTATCTGACTGAGGGCAATGAGGAATTATATATGAATATGCTTGCTGACAGAATGGAACCTTATCTTCGTTCAAGCGGTATAAGATATGTAAGGAATGACCCCGACAGAGGTGCTGTCGGTGCTATTGCCGATTCAAATGCAGGATATTATGATGTTCATCTTGCTTTGCACACCAATGCAGGCGGCGGTGAATTTGCAGGCAAGCTTAGGGGCATTGATATTTATTATTCACCAGACAGTGATGACAGTGAGCATCTTGCTAATATAATTGCAAATAATCTTGAAAATATTTATCCGCTGCCTTCAAGGTCAAGGGCATTGCCGACTTACAATCTGGGTGAGGTTCTTAGAACCAAAGCTCCGGCGGTGCTTGCTGAACTTGGGTATCATGATAATGAACAGGATGAACTATGGATAAAAAATAATCTTAATGCTATTGCGAAAAATCTTGTGCAGTCATTATGCGATTATTTCGGCATACCATTCATTGAGGCAGGACCTGTAAGACAGGGCATGGTAATGGTTGATGAATATTCCAATCTGAACATCAGGGATTATCCGTCAATTGAGGGAAGAATTATAGGTTCTGTGCCTAATGGTACTATGATAAATATATATGGTACATTCTATGGTGAAGATAGTCCATGGTATGTAATAAATTATAATGGTATTGTAGGATATGTAAGCGGAGATTTTGTGGCAGTATGATATAAATAAGGCTCTGAAACGCATATAGTGTTCAGAGCCTTTTTATGCTGATGTTTTCAAAATTTTGCTGCATTATTTATTAATCAGCTTTTTGCGGCGAGCCGCCGCCTGCATTTCGTTGCAAGCCGCTTTCAGCCGCCTGATGAAATTTTCAGTAAACTATAACGGACGACCAATGTGGTCGCCCCTACATAAATAATCCTATTGAAACTGTAAATAACGTGAGTTCGATAACCAAAAATAAAAGTTTTGGTCAAGCTTTTTCAAAAGCTTGCGGATTCCAAAGGCAGAGCCTTT
>JBJEQS010000069.1:0-3608 GCA_051881875.1 Oscillospiraceae bacterium | reverse complement strand
CCGCCCAACCTTTTTTTATAAAAAGGTTGCCAAAAAACTTTTTTGGAACGATTGATGGGCGGGGGCAAGCCCCCACACCCCCGTTTCGCTCATTTGAGCGACCAAAGGCTCTGCCTTTGGAAACCGCCAGCTTTTTGAAAAAAGCTGGGCAAAAACTTTTTCTTTCGGATTTTGCTTTAGGGTGCATTTTTTTACCTACCCGACCATCTGGATAAATCATAATACTGAAAAGAGGCGGCGGCTCGCTGTTATTCAGCAAATTTTACTGCTTCTTTAAGGTCAAGAGTTCCTTTATAGATTGATTTTCCGCATATAGTGCCGTAAAGGTTTAAAGCTTTACAGCTTTTTATGTCATCAATGGTATGAACACCGCCGCTTGCGATGATATTGCAGTTTACAGCATTATTCAGAGTTTCAAGCTGTTCAAGATTTACGCCTGAAAGAGTGCCGTCCTTTGAAATATCTGTAAAGATAATATACTTGACACCTATTGAAACCATCTCTTTTGCCAGTTTTATATAATCAACCTGTGAATCATCAAGCCAGCCCTCAACTGCAACCATTCCATTAAGTGCGTCAATCCCTACGGCAATTCTTTCGCCGTACTCTGCAACGGCTTCCTTTACAATCTGCGGATTTTTTAATGCCACTGAACCCAGTATAACCCTTTCTATTCCGTTTGAAAGATAATACTCAACAGTATCAAGATTTCTGATACCTCCGCCAAGTTCAACCTTGAGATTTGTATTCTTTGCAACATCAAGGAATATGCTGCTGTTTACAGGCTTTGCGTCCTTGGCACCGTCAAGGTCTACCATATGTATCCATGAAGCCCCTGCCTGCTCAAATCCCTTTGCTGTTTCCATATAATCAACTGCAACCTTTTCAACCGTATCAAAATCGCCCTTGAAAAGTCTTACGCAGTTTCCGTCCTTAATATCTATTGCAGGAAGTATAATCATATTTTCTTCTCCTTATTTTCTCTTTTATAAAAGGATATTTTTCCGCATTTGTCACATACAAATGAATCGACCATATAAATTTTCGGAAAATTATATCCATTCTTTACCCTTATTTGATGATTGAAATATATACCCGAATAAAATTCACATTCTTCAAGCTTACCGCCGCATTCACATTTTGGAATTTCCAGCATTATTTATATCATTCCTCCGAAATTTTTAAGTATCTGCAAACCTGTTTCACCGCTTTTTTCAGGGTGGAACTGTGCTCCGTAAACATTTTTTCCATTATATACAAGTGCCGGAACTTTTCCGCCGTATTCGCAATATGCGGATATATTTTTATCATCACAATATGCCTGATATGAATGTACAAAATATACATATGAATCCTCAGAAAGACCATTTAAAAGCGGACAGTCATTAAGAATTTCAAGCTTATTCCAGCCCATATGCGGAATTATAAGGTCAGGAGCATTTATCTTATCAACCTTGCCGTCAATAAATCCCAGTCCGTCACACTCCTCGAATTCATAGCTTTTGCTGAAAAGCATCTGCATACCAAGGCATATTCCAAGGAATGGCTTTTTCTCTGCCTCGGATTTAAGAGTATCCGTAAGACCGCTTTTATCAAGCATTTTCATCGCACTCGGAAATGCTCCTACTCCCGGGAGTATAATTGCATCTGCATTTTCAATATCCTTTTTGTCAGATGTGAGCATATTATCCATGCCAAGATAATCCAGTGCATTTTTTACGCTGAATATATTTCCTGCACCATAATCAATTATAGCTATCATTATTTATAAAACTCCTTTCGTTGAGAGAGTTTTCCCGTCAGTAAGCTCTGCGGCTGTTTTAAGTGCATGAGCCACTGCCTTGAATATCGCCTCGCATTTATGATGGTCATTTGAACCGTAAGGCACACCGATATGTAAAGTAATCCCCGCATTAAATGCAAATGCTCTGAAAAATTCCTCTGCAAGACAGCAGTCAAATTCTCCTATTCTGTCATTCGTGAATTCTGCATTGAACACAAGAAACGGACGATTGCTTATATCAAGTGAGCAGAATCCGAGTGATTCGTCCATAGGAATATACGCAGTACCATAACGCTTTATTCCCGATTTGTCACCGAGAGCCTGTGCAAATGCCTGTCCGAGAACAATTCCTGTATCCTCAACTGTATGATGACCATCAACATGGAGGTCGCCTTTTACATGAATATCCATGCTTATACCGCTGTGAACGCTCAGAGCAGTAAGCATATGGTCGAAAAATCCTATGCCTGTGGATATGGTATTTCTGCCCTGTCCATCAAATTCAACAGATATTTCAATCTGTGTTTCCTTAGTATTTCTGCTGACAGATGCCTTTCTCATAAATTTCACGCCTTTCATTCAAAATCCTTAATAATCTGTTCAAGTGCTGAAATCAATGTATCCATTTCTTCAGGAGTACCTACAGTAATTCTCAGATATTCGCTTATTCTCGGCTTATTCCAGTAACGGACAAAAATTTTCTTTTCCTTTAATGCATTGAAAATCTTTTCCGCACTTATTTTTTCATGCTTTGCAAATATGAAATTGCTCTTTGAATCCGGGAATGTAAATCCAAGTTCTGTAAGTTTTTTCTTTGTATCTTCTCTTGTAACAATGATTTTCCGGACAGTTTCCCTGAAATATTTATCGTCTTTTACGGCTTCAGCACCGCAAAGCTGTGAAAGCGGGTTCATGGTATATGAATTAATTGAGAATTTGACATCATTCATATACTTTATAAGCTTTTCATTTCCGATGGCAAAGCCTATTCTCATGCCTGCCATTGAGCGTGATTTTGAGAATGTCTGTATAACAAGCAGATTTTCATATTTTTCAATCAGCGGAATACAGCTTTCACCGCCGAAATCTATATATGCCTCGTCAATAATTACCACTGATGACGGATTTGCTTTGATTATGCTTTCAATCATATCAGTGCTTTCATATACACCTGTCGGTGCATTCGGATTAGGGAAGATTATTCCGCCGTTTTCAGTCATATAATCATCTGGAATTATTCTGAAATTATCATCAAGAGCCTTTGTTTCATATGGAATTCTGTATACATCAGCCCATACATCATAGAAAGAATATGTAATATCAGGAAATATTATCGGCTTTTCTGAATTAAAAAATGTCAGAAATGCCATTGATATTACATCATCAGAACCAACTCCGACAAAAATCTGTGACGGCTTTACATTATATTTTTCAGAAAGTGCATTGACAAGCACCTCTGAATTTGTATCGGGATACAGCTTCATTCTGTCACATTCAAAGCTGTCAAGAATTTTCTTAACATTCGGTGACGGCGGATATGGATTTTCATTTGTATTCAGCTTTATGATATTCTTATCCTTAGGCTGTTCACCCGGAGTATATGGTATTACCTTTCTTACATTATTTTCCCACATAATATATAATTCATCTCACTTTTTATACTGCGAAATATATTCGCACAAAAATTATTTTCTGTTTTAGTAGGGGCATTGGTCGCCCATTGTGGCTTAATTGAAATTTGATTGTTGCTGTTCTGCGAACTGCGTTCGTACAAACTTTCCAGCTTTTTGAAAAAAGCTGGGCAAAAACTTTTAATTTCGCCTTT
>JBJEQS010000068.1:0-3618 GCA_051881875.1 Oscillospiraceae bacterium | reverse complement strand
CAAGCTTTTGAAAAAGCTTGACCAAAACTTTTTCTTTTTTGTCGAACTCACGTTAAACAGTAAAAAGGCAGAAATTTATTTGTCCGCCATAATTTTTTATTTCTTTATATTCTTTTTTTATCATGTTTTTCAGGCATATCAGGTACTGAAAACGGATATATTTCCTTATACGCCTCGAATTTATCTTCAGTAAGGTTTTCACCGGCTGGAATTAATCCTGTACAGTCACCCGATGAACATGAAGCACAGAAATTTTCAATCAGATTATCCTCTTTTTTATCGGTTTCTTTTTTTATCATACTATCACCTCACATATCTATTATGTTATAAACAATTTATAATATTCAATAGATTGATATGAATTTTATTCTTTGACTTCATTTGCCATTGTAAAATAAAAATATCAGATTCACATTAAATTATTTTTCATATATGTAAAAAAATTTTGACATATAAACTTATTAATGATATAATAGTAATATCAGCTGTTATGCAGAATATACGCATACAGCATAATGTCTTAATAATTATATTTTCGGAGGAATTAACCATGCTGTCAGATATTGAAATTGCACAGAATGTCAAAATGAAACATATAACCGATGTTGCCGCATCACTCGGTATAGATAATGAGGATATTGAGCCTTACGGTCATTATAAGGCTAAGCTCTCAGAAAACCTTTTCGATAAGGTAAGTTCAAATCCTGACGGAAAACTCATACTCGTAACAGCTATAAATCCTACTCCTGCCGGTGAAGGCAAAACTACTGTAAGCGTAGGTCTTGCTGAAGCTATGGCTCAGATTAACAAAAAAACTGTTCTTGCTCTGCGTGAACCATCACTCGGCCCTGTATTCGGAATAAAAGGCGGTGCTGCCGGCGGCGGATATTCACAGGTCGTACCTATGGAGGATATAAACCTCCACTTCACAGGGGATATGCACGCTATTACTGCCGCAAACAATCTCCTTTGTGCTGTACTCGATAACCATATGCAGCAGGGAAATGCTCTGCGTATCGACCAGAGAAGAATTCTCTTTAAACGCTGCATGGATATGAATGACCGTGCTTTAAGAAATGTTATAGTAGGTCTTGGCGGAAAAATCAATGGTGTTCCGAGAGAGGACGGCTTCCAGATTACTGTTGCATCTGAAATCATGGCGATACTCTGCCTTGCTTCAGACCTTGATGACCTCAAAAAACGTTTCGGCAATATACTCGTTGCATACAATCTTGACGGCGAACCTGTATATGCCAAGGATTTAGGCGTTGACGGGGCTATGACTGCTCTTATGAAAGACGCTTTAAAGCCTAATCTCGTTCAGACTCTTGAAGGCAATCCGGCTCTTATACATGGCGGTCCTTTTGCAAATATCGCTCATGGCTGTAATTCCGTAAGAGCAACCAAACTTGCTCTCAAGCTCGGTGATTACTGCGTTACAGAAGCAGGATTCGGCTCTGACCTCGGTGCTGAAAAATTTCTTGATATAAAATGCCGCTTTGCAGGCTTAAAGCCATCATGCGTTGTACTTGTTGCCACTATCAGAGCACTCAAATACAATGGCGGTATTCCTAAAACCGAACTCACTGCTGAAAATGTTCCGGCTCTTGAAAAGGGTATCATAAACCTTAAAACACATATTGAAAATATGAAAAAATTTGGTCTGCCTGTTGTAGTTGCAATCAACAGATTCCATACTGATACTGATGCTGAAATCGCTGTTATAAAGAAATGCTGTGAAGAAATGAATGTTGAAGTATCTCTTGCAGAGGTATTTGCAAAGGGCGGCAAGGGCGGAATTGACCTCGCTGAAAAGGTATGCCGTACAATTGAAGAAAATCCAAATCCTGACTTCAGATATATCTATGATGAAAAGCTTCCTATCAAGGAAAAAATAGAAACAATTGCAAAGGAAATATATCGTGCCGATGGAGTTGTATATACTGCTCAGGCTGAAAAGGCTATAAAGGAAATTGAAGCCCTCGGATTCACTCAGACTCCTGTATGCATCGCAAAGACACAGTATTCACTTTCAGATGACCCGACAAAACTCGGCAAGCCTGAAAACTTCAAAATCACTGTAAGCAATGTAAAAATTTCCGCCGGTGCAGGATTTGCAGTTGTATACACAGGTGATGTAATGACTATGCCGGGACTTCCTAAAGCTCCTGCCGCACTTAAAATCGACTGCGACGGCAAGGGAAATATAAGCGGCTTGTTTTAATATGAAAGGAATTGTCTGAAAATTATGATTATTTCACATTCTCCTGATGAAACAATTGAAATTGCAAAAAAAATAGGTTCACTGCTTAAATGCGGCGATGTAATAGCATATACAGGCGGAATGGGTGCGGGAAAAACCACATTTACAAGAGGTCTTGCAATCGGTATGGGACTTGATGATGAAGTCACATCTCCAACCTTTGCCCTTGTCAATGAATATACCAACGGCATTAAAACTCTTTATCATTTTGATATGTACCGCATTGAAAATATATATGACCTTGAAACAACGGGATTTTATGATTATCCCTCCGAAAACAGCGTATTTGCTGTGGAATGGTCGGAAAATATTTCAGATGCACTGCCTGAAAATACCATATTTATAAATATTGAGCATATCAGCGATAATGAACGCCGCATAACTGTAAAAGGAGATGAACGCTTTGCTTATTCTGGGGATTGATACATCAGGCAAAACTGCTTCTGTTGCTCTTTCGGACAATGACAGAATAATCGGACAGAATACTATTCTAACAAATCTTACTCATTCACAGATTATCATGCCGCTGTGCAAAAAACTTCTTGAGGACTGCGGAAAATCTCTGAATGATATAAATGAAATAGCCGTTTCATGCGGGCCGGGTTCATATACCGGTCTGCGTATCGGTATTGCAGGGGTAAAGGCTATGGCTTTTGTTCTTGGAATAAAATGCCATGGCATATCAACGCTTGAAAGCCTTGCATACAATCTTTACGGATTTGACGGAATAATATGTCCTGTTATGAAAGCTCGTGCCGACCTTGTCTACAATGCGGTTTTCAAATCCGAAAGCAATCAGATTACAAAAATATGCGATGACAGGATTATAAGTATTTCCGACCTTGCCGCTGAACTTGGCAATATGAGCGAAAGGGTTATTGTCAACGGTGATGCCGCTGATGATTTTCTTGAAAATTATGGCACTCAAAAAACAATATCAGCTCCTCCGCTTCTGAAAAATCAGCTTGCAGGAAGTCTTTGCATTGCTTCGCTTTCAAGGGAAGCCGTTTCTCCTGAACAGCTTGAAGCCTCGTATCTTCAGCCCACAAAAGCTGAAAAAGAGCGGCAAGCTGCCAACTTCACTTTATAAATATTATGATTATTATGCGGTCGAGCCATAAGATAAAATATTCTAAGTAAATAAAGTAACGTGAGTTCGACAACCTAAGGAAAAAGTTTTGGTCAAGCTTTTTGCGGCGAGTCGCCGCCTCCGGTTTTAAGTATTTTGTTTTATCCAATCGGTTGGGTAGTTACAGAATGTTATTATTAAGCTTAAAACGAAAGCAAAAGTTTTTTGCCCAGCTTTTTGCGGCGAGTCGCCGCTTCCGGTTTTAAGTATTTTGTTTTATCCAAGC
>JBJEQS010000067.1:0-15971 GCA_051881875.1 Oscillospiraceae bacterium | reverse complement strand
ATATTCTGCTTTCATATCTCTATTATATCATATTTTTTCTATGAGAACAAGTTCTGAAATACTGGATATTGCAAATCGTTATGATGAACATATCTACATCAAAAATGACGGCAGTATTGATGATGGATTTGAAATTGTAACTCACCCTATGACGCTGGATTATCATAGCAACAAAATGAAGTGGAAGGACATTATGCACAAGGCTGTATATCTTGGCTACAGAAGTCATCAGACAAGTACCTGCGGTCTTCATATTCACGTCAGCAGAAACAGTCTGGGATATGATGAAGAAGCACAGGAAAATACAATATCAAGAATTCTGTATTTTGTCGAAGCACATTGGAATGAACTTGTAAAGTTTTCAAGAAGAACAGAATACAACCTTAACAGATGGGCTGCTCGTCACGGCTACGAAAAGACACCACAGGAAATTCTCAAAAAGGCAAAATATTCATACAACAGGTATGTTGCTGTCAATCTTGCAAATCAGAATACAATCGAATTCAGAATTTTCAGAGGTACTCTCAAATACAATACTCTGATTGCAACAATACAGCTTGTCAATCATATCTGTGAAGTTGCCTGTAAGATGAATGACACTGAAATAGCGGCTCTTTCATGGTCTGATTTTGTTGCAACAGTAAATGAATCAGAGCTTATTCAGTACCTTAAAGAGAGAAGATTGTATATCAATGAAGAAGTAACAAATGAGGAGGATATGTAATTATGTGTGCTATATTCGGATTTATTGATACAAAGGGTTACATTCCCTACAGGACAATGAGAAAATTCACTCAGAAACTTGCAAATGCAGCCGAGGAAAGAGGAACAGATTCAGCAGGTATTGCTTATGCAAATAATGGCAAAATAATAATCAACAAAAAGGCAAAGCCTGCTCATAAAATAAATTTCTTCTTTCCCTATGGCACAAGAGCAGTTCTTGGTCACACAAGATATGCTACTCAGGGAGATAAGAGATTCAACTATAATAATCATCCATTTCCAGGAAAAGCAGGAAATACAGAATTTGCTATGGCTCACAATGGTGTTCTCTATAATGACAAGCTTTTGAGAAAAGAACATAATTTGCCGTCTACGGAGATTGAAACTGATTCATATATTGCAGTCCAGCTTGCCGAAAGCAAAGGCAGGCTGGATTTTGATTCTCTGAAATTCGTAGCAGAAGAAATATCAGGTTCATTCGTGCTGACTTATCTTGATACAGATAACAATCTGTATATTGTAAAAGGTGACAATCCGCTGTATCTTGTATATTTTGAAACTCTTGGTCTGTTTGTATACACATCAACAAAGTCAATTTTTGAAAATGCCATAAAAAACACTCAGCTTGCAAAGTGCAAGCATACAGTAATCGGTGTTAATGAGGGCGAAATCGTAAAGATAAGCATTGACGGAAAATTTGAACGTTCGGAATTTGATGTTTCATCATACTATGATGCACTATGTAGACGTTACAGCTTCTATAATTATGAGTGGTATGCAGAGGACGATTACTGTACTCCTGCTGATGAAGCTCTTTTATCGGTTTGCAATATGTACGGTTTTACAGAAGATGACATTCTTATGCTTCTTGACTACGGATACACTGCTGAAGAAATTGAAAGTATGCTCCCTCATTCAGCAATGCTGTCTGAGGTCATTAAAGAAGTTAGGGAGTATTTTTATTACAACGAGATGGAAGAAGAAGTAATTTACAATTAATAATCGCATATATTCACAATGAACTGTTTCAAAAAGTACACTTTCTGAGATGGTTCATTTTTTATAAAAAACGTGCGTCTAAAAGTCCGTTTTTGACTTTTGAGACGTTCCAAAAGTGCCAGGACTTTTTGAAACAGATTTGGAGGTGTTTTATGGATAACAGAACTTTCGGATATGCCCGTGTTTCTACTCGTGAGCAGAATGAAGACAGGCAGATTGAGGCTCTTGCAAATTTCGGTGTTTCATCAGAGAATATTATCACAGACAAATGTTCTGGCAAAGATACTGAGCGTGAAGGTTATCAGTACCTTAAAAAGCAGATTCTCAGAAGTGGCGACACTCTTGTCATAAAAGAGCTTGACCGATTAAGCAGAAATAAGGCTGACATAAAAAAGGAACTTGAATATTTTAAGGAAAAAGGTATTCATGTCAAAATACTCGATATTCCCACTACCCTTACCGACTTTCCTCCTGAGCAGATGTGGGTTATGGATATGATAAATGCCATTCTCATTGAGGTTCTTGGAAGCATTGCAGAAAATGAACGAATAAAAATCCGTAATCGTCAGCGTGAAGGAATTGACGCTGCAAAAAAGAAAAATGTGAAATTCGGTCGCCCGTCAATTGAAAAGCCTGACAACTGGGATACTATTATCAAACAGGTCAATGAAAAGAAAATTACGGTTGCACAAGCAATACAGCAGCTCAATATCTCCCGTTCCTCCTTTTACAGATTAAAGCACAAAATAATGTAATTTAACACAATAAACAACAATATGATAAAATAAAATTTAAAGGAGGTATCCGATATGGGTACAAGAAGAGCAAACAATGAAGGCAATATAAGAGAACGCAAAGACGGCAGATTTGAAGTGCGTGTTACAACAGGAACAGACTTTGAAACAGGTAAACCAAAGCGTGTTTCATATTATGCCAAAACCAAAGCAGAGGCAATAAAAATTCTTCAGGAGCAGGAATATAAAATTCATTTTCAGGAGCATATCGACCCTATCGCCACAAAACTTATCGACTGGTTAAGAATATGGCTTGAAACATATATGAAAAACAGTTTAAAACAGTCTACATATGTCAGCTATAAAGGCTACATAGAAAATCATTTTGCACCGGCTTTTGCTAACTTAAAACTTAAAGACCTTACTTCAAAATTTCTTCAGGAATTTTATAACTATAAAATTGAAAAATGCGGTCTTTCCCCAAAAACAATAGTTAATATGCACCGCTGTCTTCATAAAGCAATGAAACAGGCAGTAAATGAACACTACCTTAATTTCAATCCCTGCGATGCTGTTAATCTTCCACGCAGTGAAAAGCCAGAGATAGAAATCCTTACCCGTGAAGAACAGGAACGCCTTATATATACAAGCTATAAATTCAGATACGGAGTATTTATAAGACTGACTCTTGCAACAGGTATCCGTCTTGGTGAACTTCTGGGCTTACGCTGGGAAGATGTTGATACAAGAAAAAATATGCTTAATATACGCCGCACCCTTAACAGACTTCCAAAGGTTGATTACAACGGCACAGGAAACTCGACTGAAGTTGTTATCCAGGAACCTAAAACCAAAAATTCCATACGTTCAATACCGCTTATGCAGATAACAATAAATGAACTTACACAGTGGAGAAATGTACAGACAGCCGATGCCCGTACAGCTGGTGAAGCATATACCAATTCAGGATTCATTGTTACAAATCCTATGGGAGGATACATAGAACCACGCACATTCAAAGATTATTATGATGAAATACTTCTTGCTTCAAATTTAGGGCATTACACATTTCACGCACTGCGTCATACATTTGCAAGCAGAGCAATGGAACAGGGCATGGATTCAAAGACAGTATCCACACTTCTCGGACATTATTCTGTTTCATTTACTCTTGATACATATACTCATGTTCTTGACAGTCAGAAGCATGAAGAAATGAAACTTATGGAAAATCTTTTCAGTATGCCGACACCGCCTAAAAATCAGTCATATCCTGTTATTGTCACTCCATCACCAAACGGATATATACTTAACGCTGTGGATTTTGATGATATACAGATAGAAGCCGATAATATTGAATATGGTATATCATGTATCAAATCAGCTGTAATTCAGGCTGTTGAATCATATTATCCGCCTACACCTACTCCCAATAATGAACTTGCTTTAAACATAGGCGAATTTGTTATCGTTGTAAATTTATAATCTTATAAAAATCAGAAAGGAGGATTAAATTCCTCCTTTTGTTTTTATGTGAATTTGATTTATAAAATTATTTTTTACTCCCAAATTAACAACTACAACGTTTTGGGGTCAAAATGGGGTCAAAACAAAAAAATCAGTCTCATAAGAAAAAGAAAATCCCTCGCAAACGACGTGTTTACGAGGGTTGATGTGGTTGCGGGAGCTGGATTTGAACCAACGACCTTCGGGTTATGAGCAGCTATAACTCAATCGCAGAAATGTAGGTGAATAAAGGGTTTCTGCACTATACAAGTTGATTTCGCCGACGTACTGCCGACGTGTAAATTGAAAATGAAAATCCCGAAAGCTCTTTTCCACAGTGTTTTTAACGGTGTAAGTGGTATGTATTTTCCATTTCTTTTTACAAACAACTGCGGTAGTCAACAATATGACGGTAATTTTCTGCATTCTGACGGTAAATAATAAGGTATCATCTAATTATGACAGTATTGACGATATTTTCTAAAAACTTTTTTCTATTTATTTTTTTGCACTATGCATATCATTCATATATTTTTATTAATCTATATTTTTTCAAGAAATATCGTCGTTACCGTCATCTCTTACGACAATTTCCGTAGTCTGTGCCTGCTCATAAGCATTGTCAAAAAAAAGTTCCTGACAATTCAGCTTTTTATCTTTGTTTTCTACCCTGATATAATGCCCATCGCTTTTGAGTTCTCTTGCTTTAACATTGTCTGACATTATCCTTTCGAACATATAAACGATATACTTTTTTATATCATCATCATAAATCGGTGCTGCAACTTCAACTCTGCGAAGTGTGTTTCTGGTCATAAAATCAGCAGAGGCAATATAAACTTTTGATTTTTCGCCTTTGCCAAAAATATAAATTCTTGAATGTTCAAGAAAACGTCCGACAATACTGACAACTCTTATATTCACCGTTTCTTCCTCAATTTCCGGAATAAGACAGCATATTCCTCTCACAGCAAGCTCAATTTTAACTCCTGCCTTTGAAGCCCTGATAAGCTCATCAATTATAGTTTTATCGGTAAGGGAGTTTATTTTAACACCAATATATGCTTCCTCTCCGCTTTCACAAAGATTTATCTGCTCGTCAATCATTTCTATCACCCTGTTTTGCAAACAGTTCGGGGCAACAAGGAGAGTATCTGAATTTTTTACCGTTGTATCAGATGCAAGAGCATTAAAAACATCATTAGCATTCTTTCCTATTTTACTGTCAGATGTCATAAGTGATAAATCTGTATAAACACGGGCAGTCTTTTCATTATAATTTCCTGTACCTATCTGAGTAAAATATTCAGGATTTCCGTTTATATTTTTGGTGATAAGACACAGCTTTGAATGAACCTTGAAACCATTAAGACCGTAAATCACAGTACAGCCCGCCGCTTCAAGCCGACGTGACCATTCAATATTATTTTCCTCGTCAAATCTTGCTTTAAGCTCCACAAGTACAAGAACTTCTTTGCCATTTTCAGCTGCTTCAATAAGTGCATTTACAACCTCGCTGTTTTTTGCAACTCTGTAAAGAGTCATTTTTATTGAAACAACATCTTTATCCGCTGCCGCTTCATGCAGCATATTCAAAAAAGGTTTTATGCTGTCAAACGGATATGAAAGAAGCTTGTCTTTTTCCTTAATTTGTTCAAGTACAGGCTTGCCGTCAATAAACTGAGAAGATTTCTGAGGTATTCTTTTAGGATAAAAAAGCTCTGATTTATGACGTAAATAGTCCTGTAATTCAAATACAAAGGATAGGTCAAGAGGAGATATATTTCTGAAAACATACTTTTTATCAATATCCATATATTTGCAAAGATTGTTTACAATTTTATCATCAAGTTCTCTTGAAAGCTCAAGACGTACAGGAGAAAGCCTTTTTCTCCGCCTGATGATATCCTCCATAAATTCACGATAATCAAGGTCTTCATCGTATAGTGCATCTGCATCAATATCAGCATTTCTCGTGACACGGAGCAAGGATTTTGATTTTACATTATATTCTTTGAAGACTGATACAGCAAAATGCAGTATAAGTTCTTCTGACAGGATATATGTACCGCTGTTTTTCCCTACCTCAATAAGTCTGGGAATTACTCCGCTTCCGCAAGGAATTATGCCTATTTTTTTCTTTCCGTTTTTCTTTTCAAGCACAGCCGCTGCATAAATATCTTTATTTTTTAAAAACGGAAATGGCTGTCTTTCTCCCACAATAACAGGAGAAAGAAACGGCAATATTTCAGAATTGAAATATTCCTCAAGATGTTCATTTTCCTTTTTGTCAATATTTCTGAAATTTACTATGCGAATATTATGTTCTTCAAGTCTGCCCATCAACTTGCCGTAAACAATATCCTTGCGTTCATTGAGTTTATGTACTGTGTCAAGAACGGCATCAAGCTGTTCCTCAGCTGTCATATATGTTTTATTTTCACGAATACTTTTATCAAGAAGCATCTGGTCTATAAGAGAACCTACACGAACCATAAAAAATTCATCAAGATTGCTTTGATATATCGACACAAAGGACAGTCTTTCACAAACAGGATTCTTATCACTTTCAGCTTCTTCAAGGACTCTTTCATTAAATTTAAGCCAGGAAATTTCCCTGTTCATATATATCTGCTTTTTATAAATTTCTTTTTTACTCATTTAAAAACGCTCCATTTCTTTGTATTAATAAAATATTGAAAATATTATTTTGATTTGACTGACTCCCATGGTTGCGGTTTGGAAAAATAATATCCCTGCGAATATGTGATTCCTATTTTTTCAATAATTCTTTGTATTTTTTCATTTTCCACAAATTCAGCAATTACCTGCTTTTGATGATTGTTGCACCAACTCGCTATTATTTCCACAAATTGCATACATTTTTCATCATCACATACAGAACGTATTATCTCACCGTCAATTTTCAGAAAATCTGCATCAATGCGAATAATGTGCATAAGATTAGAAAATCCGTTGCCGAAATCGTCAATAGCAATCATTGCTTTTTTCTCATGTATTCTGTCAGCAAATTCCTTTATATACTGATAATCAGTGATTTCTTCCGATTCCACCAGTTCAAAAATAAAATTTTCGGGGTGAGCCGCCTTGTCCAGATACTCGAATATCAACTTTATCATTTCACGGTCATAAATATCACGGACATTAAGATTTATGGTTACTTTTACATCACTGTCAACAAACATCTGCATTACGTTTTTGACCATAATAATAGACATCAGCTCATAAAGATTATATTTCTTTGCAACAGGCAGAAACTGATTCGGAAAATATATCTTACCGTTCTTATCTGATATCCTCATCAGTGATTCATACAGCCCGAAACGTTTTTCATTATTGTCATATATTCCTTGAAAATATGGCACAATACGCTCCTCAGCAAGTGCATCTCTTATAACCTGAAGAATATGTATTTCCTCTGTTTTATCCATTATACTGTCGGCTATCTGCTCATATCTTACAAACGGAATATTATAATCCAAGCCGTACTGCAAAGCCGTTTCGACCTTGTGAAGCGGTTCTTTTTCATCTTCTACAACAGCACATCGATAGGATAGCTGTACTTCACTCAATGTAATATTATTAAGATATTTAAGTATGTCCTCTGCAATTATTTCAAAATCCGACCTGCTGATACTGTCATCAGCTGAAATCAGCAAAGATGAGGTTTCATAGCTGTAAATGTGCAATATTCCACGCTCATTAAGTCTTTTGCTTACATTACAGTAAATCCTTTTCAGTTCTTCAAAAATTGCCCTGCGTCCTACAAACAACTTAACCATTTTTTCGTTATTCAGAACATACAGAGCAATTTTATTCAAATGTATATTCTCTCTTTCGCTAAGATAACAAAACTGATTATCCAGTCCCAGTGCCTCGTTACGAAGCAAAGAATTCTTTATTTTATTCTGCTGATTTTCAAGTTGCTTGTTTAATTGTCTGTTTCCGGAAGCAAGCAGGTAATTAACAGCTTTTATATTATTCTGACGAATAGCAAAAGTATCAGAAAAATCTCTGCTTCGCAGAGGAATATGAGTGTTTTCATTTTCTGAAAGACAAGCAATTGCAAAGGTAAAGTTTGCAAAATAATTTTTCTTTCCTCTCCATACTATTTCACCTGACAGTAAAGCACCGCTGATGTTAGTAGCTGTGAACTGCTCCGTTTCCCATTTTGCACATCTGTGCATTACAATCATTCTTGACTGACAATCATAAGCAAAAAGTATCTCTAAAGGAGCCTGTTTCAGTTCATGATAAACTGTACGCATTTCATCAAGCATTTTCTGTGGATTAAAATATCCCGAATATATTACAGAATCTCTTGGCAGTTCACAGGAAAGCTCCAGACGTTCTTCTTTTTTATGCTCAAATTTCGATAAATATGGAATTTGAACATCTGTTTCTCTTATAATTGGAAACAATACAGATAGTTCCGGGTCATTTTCAAGCTCTGTTTTATCAATAAATTCAGAATACCACTCTGCACCATTCTTTTCGTCAATTCTTTCAATATTGCATTTGCGTACTTTTTTAACAATACAGCCTTTTCCGGAACAGTCAGCTCCACATATAAAATTTTCATATGCAAACAGACTATCTGATGATATAAATGCTGCTGAAACTGCCTTTTCGGAAACATTGCCACCCTCAATTACATATGAACGGCTTTTTTTAGTTTTATAACCTGCCGCTCCTCCTAACATTTTAACGCCAGGATTTTTTTTATTTATCAGGTTCACAAGCATTATCCCTTTGGTAAATCCAGCCGGAAGGAAAATAAGTAAAAAACCGCTTCGACCTTTAATAAGTTTTTCTGAAAGCTCTGCACATAGATACTTTTCATTTTTTATACTGTCAATAAATACAGATTCAACTTCACATTTTTCAAATGTGGTAATTGATACAAGGCATGAATCAGAAATTATCTTTCCGTCAAGAATTACACCGGGTGTTGAGCAGCCGATTATTTTTGCATTAGGTAAAAATTCGCCTATCTCCGCAGTCAAAGAATTCATTTCTTTTGCAGAATGGACAGAACTGTGAATACGTATCATTGCCTGTTTACTTCTGTCAATTCCTATTCCGTTAAGGAAAAAATCAAATTTCTTTTTATTCTGATATAGATGATTATATACTTTCATCTTTTTCCTTCTTTCATTTATATATTAATCATTACAACCTGTATTTATAAAATGTACCATCAGTATTTTTTGATAAAAAATCAGCATATTTTATTTTCTTGATGATTTCAATAATATACTACTATTTTAGCAACAGATTGTCAATACAATTTATACACATATTACAATAATTTTATATACACTTTACATAATCGGCAATGTCTTATGCGTCTTGACAATTCCATATTATACAGCTCAATAACAATACAAATATATGACTGCATATTTCAAAAAAAAGCTTATCACAGATTGTAAACTGTGATAAGCCCTGTTTTTGCCATAATAATATATGATGTTAAAATCCACTCCATTCATCAATATCATAAAAAATTACATTCGCACTTCTCCTCCGCTGAGTTCTTTATATTTTCGTTTATCCTTGTACATCTCCGCATCAGCTCTTGCACATACTCTGTCAAAATCCTCACTTGTAATGTATGCGACACCAAGAGCACAGGTATAAGATGTATTTTTCATTTCCAAGCGTATATCATCAAGCATTTTCTCAACAATGTTCTGTTCAATTTTTATACACAGTATCATAAATTCATCGCCGCCTGTACGATAAAGAGTACAGCCTTTTGGAATAACCTTTGTTATGGTATTTACAACCGTACATATCGCTTCATCGCCTTTGGCATGACCTTGAATATCATTAATCTTTTTTAAATCGTTTAAATCCACAGAAACTACTGCTGTCAACTCTGCCTTATGCTTTTCAGAATCAATATAAAGACATTGTCTGTTTCTTGCCCCCGTCAGCGAATCACGTTTGAAGTTTCCCACACAGAAAAAGGAAAAATACAAAAAATGGAAAGAGAATAAGCATTTCTTATTACTCCATGCATTCCTGCAAATGATTCCATAATCATCGCTAAAACATTGACAAACACTATCAGAAATATGAGAAGTCCCTCTGAATAATCTTTGTTGCAGAATTTTTTTACCGTAAGTACCATCATTGCGATAAGATAAATGATACATACAATATGTGTGGAAAAACCTAAAGGACCTCTTACAAAATTATTTGACAAATCATACGAGTAAGCAACATCTGTAAAAAATGCCGAAAAAGCTATAATCATATTTATTGGTACCGGCAACAGAATAAGACTCTGAATTCTTTTATTTAGTTTCTTATCTCTCAGTAAAAGCTTTACAAACAGATATATTATCATCGGACGAACAGAATATCCCACTGCCGAGAAAAATATACGAAGAATTGTCGGATTGTCAAAACTCGCTGTATATAGCTCTGCACAGTATGCAATCATTTCAATTACTGTAAGTACAAGACTTTTACCAAAAACAGTATTTATTTTTTTAGGGAAAATAGAGTTTATAAGCAAAAAAACAGACATATATACAATTATTATCAGCGTAGGAAAATTCATTTCAATAAACCATTTTATCATAACATTCACCCTCCTTATATAGGATTGATACACTGAAAAATTAAGCTTAAAAATGCGGTATAAGCGGTATATTTTTTCAATAATTATTCAGATAATTTGATACTGTATTGCTTTGATTATTATAGGATATAGAACTGCTTAAGTGAATAATTACTTTCATAGACTGATTTTTCATCACGCCACTCAGTATAGATATACAATATTAAAACATCCTTATTTACCAAGTCCTTGAAGTCCATTCCCTTTTCGTTTAATACAGCTCTGAGAGTAGCTGTTGGAACAGGAACAATAAACTCCTTACCTTCCTTGCTCCTTCCAACTACATTTGTTAAGAGGTAATACTCATCCTCATTTTCAGTATCACAAACTGAATGAATATCATCCTCATATCTTACATCCTCAACAGTAAGTACACCTGAAAAAATTTCGTCATATGATTCTGTCATTGATATATTGCTGTAAAGTGTTCCAACAGTATCTTCCGCTTCTTCTCCTATTACCCTATGATAAGCATGGAGAAAGCTGTCGTTTACTTCCTCAATAAGATTATTGTCGTTTGTCTGTGTTTTGTTAATTAGATTTTTCATGATAAATTTACTCCTTATAAATTATTTTTATTGCAGCCTTTCTGACTACAGTTATATTTTATCACAGGATTTTTTGCTTTTGTAAAAATGACTTTCAAATGTTGATATTGACATAAAATAGTCTATGTCAAAAAAATTTCCCCATATCTCTGTATGAGATATGGGGTTCTTATTGTCAGCCTGCAAACAAAGCACTATCAATCTTATCAGCGGCTTCCTTTTCGACACTCTTTAATACATGGCTATATATGTCCATGGTAATCTGATAGTTTGAATGCCCTAAGCGTTCCTGGGCTACCTTTGGCGAAATTCCTGATGTAAGCATTATTGTTGCATTGATATGTCTTAAATCGTGAAAACGTATATGCTTAAGATTATTGGATTTCAGAAATCTTCTGAATTTCAAAGACAGTGAATCGCTTTTGTATGGAGAACCGTCAGGCTGACAAATAATATAGTTATCAGCACCTGCATGATGTTCATCTTTAGTCTGTTTTAAAAGTATGAGAAGTGTTGCAGGTATCTGTATATTCCTTATACCACTTTTTGTCTTTGGCTTTTTTGTGATTCTTTCATTAGCCACAGTTACAAGGTTTTCCTCTATGGAAATAATACCTTCATCAAAATTCACATGATGCCACTTTAATGCAAGCAGTTCTCCCCTTCTGAGTCCAAGACAAATCTCTATCATCAATATCAGATACATATCAGTACCTTTTGCACAGTCAAGCAATTTTTCAACCTCTTCCATGCTATATACATCAGGCTGAAACCTTTCAAGCTTTGGTAAGGTTATATTATCGCATGGGTTCTTTGGTATAAGTTCAAGCATTACTGCCTTATTCATAGCCGCTGAAAGATTAAGCCATATATTTTTTATAGTATTTTACATTATTTTGGGATAAAATAAATGTTATAAATTTAACAGTAATGCTTTTCGATTTCAAGTAAAAATATTATTTTCTGACTTAAGGAAAATTTTACATACATTTTATTTAAAAATGGTAGCAAATCAAAGTACATTTCTGTATAATAGTAATTGGCTTTAAGCTAAATAAATTTAAATGGAGGAAATTAAAATGAAGAAAAATTATTTTCTGAAAGTAATCGCACTTACTGCAGCTTTAACAATGACAGCAACAATGATTATACCGGCAAATGCTGCTGTTCCGAGTGATGGTTCAACTAATGCAGAGGAATTTGCAATTGCAAACAACAATACTGCAGATTGGGAAAACTGGAAAAATAACTGGGATAAAGTCAGAGAAAACTGGGAATATGTTGCAATAACACCAGGAAGCAGTGAAAATGAAATGAATTTTGCATGGTATTCTCAGACAGAAACAGTTTCTTTTGAAATTAGTTCCAACAAGGATATGAGCAAACCTGTATTTTCAGAAACTCTTACCGGAAAAGCTGATGACAGCATTAAGAAAGGCGATGTCCAATATTATGCTTTCAAGGCAAGTGCCAGTAATCTTTCACCAGGTACTTATTATTACAGAGTCGGTAATAAAGAGATAAACAGCTTTGATGTAAAAAATACTTCTGATGGATTCAGTTTTATTTTTGTAGGCGACCCTCAGATTGGTTCGTCAAGCAGTATGAAAGGCAGCAAGGCTGATTCCGAGGAGGCACTTGAAAAATTTTATAGTGTACAATCTGATGCTGTAAGAAGTGATTCTTTCAACTGGAATTATACTCTTACCAAAGCACTTGAAAAATCATCTGATGCAAGTTTCATTCTTTCTGCCGGAGACCAGATTCAGTCAAGGAAAAAAGACACTCCGGCAATTGCAACAGACAATACTTTCTCAGAGGTTGAATATAGTGGATTTCTTGGTGCACCGGTACTTCGTTCACTTCCTTTTGCACCAACAGTAGGAAATCATGACGCATCTATGCCAAACTATACCTATCATTTCAATACTCCTAATAACAGTGAGCTGGGTTCAAACGGAATTGTGGGCGGTGATTACTGGTTCACTTATGGAAATGCGTTGTTTATGGTTCTCAATACCCAGGATACAAATACTGAAGAACACAAACAGTTTATTGAGGAAACTGTTTCTGCCAATCCGGATTCAACATGGAGATTTGTGACACTTCATCAGGATATTTATGGTTCTGCTGAACATTCTAACGAACCTGAAATTACAAATCTCAGATATGAGCTTATACCTTATTTTGAGGAAAATGATATCGATGTTGTATTTTCAGGCCATGACCATGCTTATTCAAGAACATTAATGCTTAAAGGTGCAGAAAAAACTAATTCATATTATGATAACAATGAAGATGAATATGATGAGATGTTTGAGTATGATATAAATACCGATGAGGAAATAAGCGGACAAGTTTATACTGCTTATCAGATGATTAAAGAAGAAACAACTGATGAAAAACAGAAGGCTTATCTTAATTATCTTGATGCTGTAAGTGATAAAAATGCGGTTGAAAAAACGGAAACTGATAAAGTTGTAAATCCTGATGGAATACTTTACATGACTGCAAATTCTTCTTCCGGAAGCAAATATTATGACCTTACATCAAGAACGCAATCATATATTGCAGAAAGATGGCAGGAAGATATTCCAACATATTCTATTGTTGATATAACAGATACAACATTTACAATAAATACATACAGAACTGACACAAACGAAAAAATTGATACTCCGTTTACAATTGTCAAGGAAACTGAGCCTGAATCAGATTTGACAGATGAACAGAAAAAACTTGACATTGATGGTGACGGTAAAATTACATCAGCAGATGCTCTTATTATTTTACAGTATGTAGTTGGTCTCAGATAAAGGGTCATAAAAAAGAAGATGTTATCAAACATTCAGAATGGCTGTCCTATGAGGAATGTGATAATATTGATGAACTTACTTCACTTGACTGTAAATTACTGATAACCTCAAGGATTGATTTTGAAGACATCTTTCCACAGATAAATGTTGATATTCTTGATGATTTTGAAAGTTTAACAGATATTTTCTGTCATTACAGCAAACATGAAGCTGATGAAAATATTGACAATATCATCATTGCTCTTGAAGGTCATACAATGGCTGTAGAGCTTGTTTCAAAACAGATGAAGCTTAATGGCATTTCAACTGACGAAATGTATTCCAAACTCTGTAAAATCGGAATATATGCAGATGAGAAAAAGGTTAAAAACATCAAAGACGGAAAGCTGAAATCCCAGACTGCATATACACATATTGAAACTCTGTTTAATATATTCGGCACTAATGAAAGTGAAAAACAGATACTGAGGTGTATTTCTCTGGTTGGTTCCACTCCGATGGCAAAAGATTTTTTCACTGAACTATGTGAATTATCCGATACTGAAAAGGAAACCTTAAAAAAGCTCATTCGCTGCGGATGGATTTATTCCTATATGGAAAACGGAACAGAAATTCTGCTTATTCATTCACTTATTTGTGAAGTTCTTTTAGGTCAGCTAAAGCCTGACTATAAGGAATGTGAAGAATTTATCATCAGCTGCTCCTGCACAGCATCCTTTATTGATATGCTTGCAAATGCATATGACAGAAAGTCATACATACGATATCTTGACCACGTTGCTCATTCTGTAAAAGGTAAAAGCAAAGCTCTTGCAGATTTTTACAATGACATCATGCATTTATATGCACAGGAAAACAACTACTCACTTGCATTGTGGGCGGCAGATAAAGCACTTGAAATATTTAAAGAATTCCCTGACTGCATAGAAAAAATCATTTCTGTTCTTATTTCAGCAAAATCCTACTCAGGCAAAATCAAAAATACAGATGCACAAAAGAAGTATGATAATATTCTGAAAGAAATACCTTTATCAGATGCAGACATGATTAAACAGCTGGAAACTTCATTGCTGGATTTCATATCTGACCGAAAAAAGTCAGATGCCGTTTCAACTGCAAAATATATTATTGAACTTGCTGAAAAAAACGAAGATGATAAAATTCTTGCCTCTGCATATGATAATATGATTACAGTAATCGACACATTTAATCTTGATTATGACAGAGAAAAATATTTATCTCTCTTTTCTTATCATGCTGAAAAGTATTACGATGTTCAGATAGAAAATACTGAACCTGTCTCAGAACAGAGAGCTCATTTATATTTAGATATTGCTCATTCTTATTACAATAAAGGGAATTATGAGTCTGCAATTAAATATTTTTCTAAATCTTCCGAAATACTTCTTGAAGTCTATGAAGGAGAAGGTGGATTCCTTGCTGACCACAGTCAATTTATTGCTTTATGCTTTCAAAAACTTCAAACAACAGATAAATGTATAGAATATTTTGAAAAGGCTCTTAATTATGCTAAAAAAATTTATGGTGAAAAACATTTAGAGACAGGAACTATCCTTCGAAACTATTCAAACGCTCTTATTGAATTCTATAACAGCGGTACAATTACTTCTCTTGAATACTGTAAAGAAGTAATTCTCTCGGCAATAGATATCTACACAGAATTTCATGAGGGAAATGAAGCAATTCTCTATGATTTGTATCTCAGTTTTTCTTCTGTTTCATCCTGTCTTGAAGAGTTTTCTGACAGTTTCAGATATGCCGAATCAGCCTGTGACTTTTTTAAAGAACTATATGGTGAATATGATTCACAGATGGCTCGGATATATTTGATTATGGGAGATAACTACTTAAAAGCCACTAACAATACAACAGCTGAAAAATACTATTCTCTTGCATTAAAAACCTATGAAATCAATAAGAACTTGTTCTCATAGAAAAAATATGATATAATAGAGATATGAAAGTAGAA
>JBJEQS010000066.1:0-3693 GCA_051881875.1 Oscillospiraceae bacterium | reverse complement strand
ACCGCCAGCTTTTTTGAAAAAAAGCTGGGCAAAAAACTTTTGGTTTCGGATTTAGTTTGATAGTTGCATTTTGTACCTACCCGACCGCTTTTTATGCTGATATATGGTTATTTATCAGGTAAGTTGCATAAAATTGATTACCATAAAGAAAAATATTGACTAAACACCGGAGGCGGCACCTTGCCGCAAAAGCTTGACCAAAACTTTTATTTTTGGTTATCGAACTCACGTTAATTCACATTAAATCAATATCAGAGTATAAAGCAGATAAGTCCGCTGCACCCTTCATTTATAACTCTTTCAAGTGTTTCCTGCAATTTCATTCTTGCATCGGACGGCATTTTATAAAGCTTATTATGCAAACCCTCATTCACAAGCTCATGCAGTGATTTGCCGAATATGTTTGACTGCCATATTTTTGTGGGATTTTCCTCAAATTCCTTTAAAAGATACATTACAAGTTCTTCGCTCTGCTTCTCTGTTCCGACTATCGGACTTACTGTGGTATTTATTTCCGCTTTCATAAGATGTATTGACGGTGCAGACGCTTTCAGCTTTACGCCGTATTTTCCGCCCTGCTTTATAATCTCAGGTTCTTCCAGCGAAAGTTCATCTATTCCCGGCATAACTATGCCATAGCCTGTCGCTTCAACCTCATCAAGTGCAGGCTTTATCTTATCATACTCCTGCTTTATCCTGTTCAGATTCATAAGCAAAGGCATAAGGTCGCTCTCATTCTTTATCTCAATGCCCGTTGTTTCTCCAAGTACCTTATAAAACAGACTGCTCTCAAGCGTTACCGATATATTTATACAGCCCTTTCCCAAATCCATAGAGGAGATATATGCTCTTACAACCTCATCACATTCCCCTATTTCTTCTGCCATGCCTTTCGTATCCCTTACGCATGAGATTTTATTTCCTGCCTGCTTTATTGCTGAAAATACACTCTCTTTCAGCCAGTGTCCCTTTTCAAGACCTGTTATCCATTTATCTGTTTCAATATTTATTTCCTTTACCGGAAATTCATACAGTATTCTTGTTATTATGCCCTTAATATCCTCCTCATTCAAATCAAGGCAGTTTACCGGTATTACAGGAGTATCGTATTTTTCGCTTAATTCACTGCAAAGATTTCTGGCTTCATTGCTCTGTGGATTGATACAGTTCATTATAACCACAAACGGCTTATTTATCTCCTGCAATTCCCTTATAACTCTTTCCTCACATTCAGCATATTCCTCTCTTGGTATATCCGATATGCTTCCGTCCGTTGTAACTACAAGTCCTATCGTTGAATGTTCCGATATTACTTTCTGAGTGCCTATTTCAGCTGCCATATTGAACGGTACTTCCTCATCAAACCATGGAGTCATAACCATTCTCGGTGCATCATTTTCAATATAGCCTATTGAACTCGGAATGATATATCCCACACAGTCGATAAGACGCACATTGAATTCCGACTCATCTTCAAGGCAGATTTTAACTGCTTCTTCGGGTATGAATTTCGGCTCGGTAGTCATTATGGTTTTGCCGGCTGCCGACTGCGGCAGCTCATCTATTGCACGTTCTTTCTTGAAATCGCTGTCAATATTCGGGATAACAAGCGTTTCCATGAATTTTTTTATAAACGTTGATTTCCCTGTGCGAACAGGCCCTACAACGCCTATGTATATATCCCCGTTTGTTCTTTCAGCTATATCACAGTAAATATCCTTTGTCATTTTAAGCCCTCCATCAGCAAGTTATAGGTATAAGCAGCATACCATTCTGTTTAAGCCTGTCACCATCAAGGTCATTTTCCTCCATTATTGCATCAACAGATGTGCTGTATCTTTTTGCAATAGACCATATCTCCTCATTTTCAATGCCATAATAAAGCTTCAGTGCATAATCCCCGTCCCTGATTTTTCTGCTGTTTTCATCGGGGAATATTTCCGTAACTGCATTTAAAACATCATAGCTCTTTATACAGCTGTTAATTCTTAATTCGCATTTCAGAGCAATTTTGTTTTCATCAGTCAGAGTATATGAGCATGATTCCGGTTTGATATCAACGGATACCGAGCTGTTTTCTCCTATATATTCCGACTGCATTGTATGCTCGAATATTTCATCTTTCTCAATAAGCACTACTGCTCCGTCGCTGTTTCTGACTATGACTGAATACTGTAATGTTCCTGTTATGAATACCTCCTGCTTTTCGGGAATTGTCTTTGCATTGACGTTGCTTATACCGCACCACATATCATATACACATTCAATATTTCCGTCAGCATATTCAACAGTATTCTTCGCCTGATGAACTTCCGATTTCATTACAGGCATTTTCTCGCTTCTTATCGGTGATGAATTATGCATACACTCATAAAGCGTTGAGTATACATCGCTTACAACACTTGTAACTGCTGACTTATAGGCACTGCATGAGATATTAACCATTATATCGCATCTGAAAATACGGTTTTCGCCCTTTGAATCAGCTGTAACGGATATGTCACACAATGCCGCCTGCTGATTTACTATACATTCAAAGCTTTCATCAATTCCGTCAGCATCTATAATCTGACTGTATGGTATTGTATACTGCATTGTTTCCATACCGTTTCCGCTGTCATTTTCGTATGTATACAGTATATCGGCAATTGCCTCGCCCTTGATTACAAGCTTATTCGCTATGACTTTCTTTTCAAGTCCTGCAAGAGTAACATCACTCCTTATTATACTCAGTACAGATGGCTTTGCACTGTTCAGCTCAAGCTCCTCATTTATGGATACTGACTTTTCAGCGGATATTTTCCTTGAAATGTATTCAACGGGGATTTTTTTCAGCTGTATATTCATTCCGCTTGCATCACATATAACACTCTGATTTGCCGAACATACCGCACATACTCTTACTGATACAGCACCCCTTATATCAATCCTCCGCTGATTTACCGCACGGCAGTTGACATAGTCAACCTCTGGGCATATTGTAACCTCTGCATTTTCGCACGGTCTTGAAAAATCAATCGTTTTCGTATAAACCTGTCTTTGACTGATACACTGGATTGTACTGCTGTGTTCATTCTGATAGAGAACCTTTATGTCAACAGTTATTTCATATACCGCCTTTTCACTGCTGATATTTCTCGATGTTATCCCCGGTATCACTCTGCATTTGATAATTTTGAAGATATCGGGAAAATAGTCGGGGAGTATGTACTCCAGTTCAATACTCTGCTCCTGTATCCCTGAAAAAATCGTTTCGCTGAGTGGCATTGACTCGCAGTTCACTTTAAAATCCATATTTACCTCCTGTATGATTTCAGTTATAGACCAATTTTTATCGGTCATATGTAAGAGCCGTCCGTTCTTACCTGATAATATTCTATTCAGTAAAAACACAATATATTACATTGACTTAAAATACTTATTGTGCTATAATTTATCAGGCTGAATTTTATAATAAAGTGAGTTCGATGACCAAGCGGTCGGGTAGGTAAGAAATGTTACTATTAAGAAAAGTAACGAAACCAAAAGGTTTTGCCCAGCTTTTTGGCGGTAAGTCGCCGCTTCTGATTTATAGTATTTTGATTTATCCAAGCGGTCGAGTAGTAACAAACTGCACCAATAAAGTAAAATCCGAAAGAAAAAGTTTTTGCCCAGCTTTTTTCAAAAAGCTGGTGGTTTCCAAAGGCAGAGCCT
>JBJEQS010000065.1:0-3695 GCA_051881875.1 Oscillospiraceae bacterium | reverse complement strand
AAGGCTTTGCCTTTGGAAACCACCAGCTTTTTGAAAAAAGCTGGGCAAAAACTTTTTCTTTCGGATTTTGCTTTGTTGGTTCGGCTTGTACCTACCCGACCGCTGTGATAAGGTTGATACTTAAAATCGGAGGCGGCAACTTGCCGCAAAAAGCTGGGCAAAAACTTTTTCTTTCGGATTTTGCTTTGTTGGTTCGGCTTGTACCTACCCGACCGCTGTGATAAGGTTGATACTTAAAATCGGAGGCGGCAACTTGCCGCAAAAAGCTTGACCAAAACTTTTGTCTTTTGGTTGTCGAACTCACATTATTTTAAAAATTGATTTGCGTGCCTGTTATATTAAAATATATTGTAATGCATTAAATGCATAACCGACAACTATTATTCCTATCGTACAAATTGCAATGAAAATGCCCAGCAGCTTCGGTTTAACAGCCTTTCTGAGCATAATCATTGACGGCAGAGAAAGCGTTGTTACTCCCATCATAAAAGCAAGTACCACTCCAAGCAATGCACCCTTTGAAAGCAATGCTTCTGCAATCGGAATTGTTCCGAAAATATCTGCATACATCGGCACACCTGCAATTGTCGCAATTACTACGCCTAACGGATTATCGTCACCAAGTATCTTTATTATGAAATCTTCAGGTATCCAGTTATGGATAACCGCACCTATTCCAACACCTATAAGCACATATGGAAAGACCTTTTTTGCAGTAGAAACCACTTGTTCCCAGGCATATTTTATACGCTCTTTAAAGTATAATTCTTCCTGCGGAATATCAATTGTTTTGCCTTTTCTGATATATTCTTCAACCTGTTCTTCAAGATGAAGTTTTTCAATAAGTGTTCCGCCTGCAACTGCAATTATAAGACCAACTACAACATATACCACAGCAACTTTCCAGCCAAAAATACTCATTAACAGCACAAGTGAACCAAGGTCTACCATTGGTGAGGATATAAGGAATGAAAACGTTACTCCAAGCGGAAGTCCTGCACTTGTAAATCCTATGAACAATGGTATTGATGAACAGGAACAAAATGGAGTTACCGTTCCAAGTAATGCTGCTATGCAGTTTGCACATATTCCACGATATTTGCCAAGAATTTTCTTTGTTCTTTCAGGCGGAAAGAAACTTTGAATGTATGATATTATCAGAATCAGCACACCAAGCAAAACCATTATTTTTATCATATCATAGATGAAAAAATGTATACTGCCGCCTGTTTTCTGACTTGTATCCAGACCAAGAGAATTCAGTAAATTACCGATTAATCTGTTCAGCCATGCCATTCCAAGAATTTCATTCTGAAAAAAATCCCATATTGTTTTAAGCATTTCCGTTAAATCGCTCCTTTCTTATATTTAAAAATTGAAATATATCAATGTATCGGCTGTATATTAAGCCATGCTTTCACATGGCTTTTGATTATTCATAATCAGCGAGTATGCTTTCAAGCACTTCTACAGCACTTTTTACCATTTTCGGACATATTTCGGTAAAAAGATTTTTCTCCTTAATACAAGCCATTTCTTTGGGGATAGTCAAATCATATCCGAGCAAATCACGACAGACAATAGATTTATTTATTTCTTTAAAGCGTTTTGTATATTCAACAGCAATGTTATATGCTCTTGATTTCTGTTCGTTGTTTTCTGCCTGATAGTGACCGTATTTCAATCCTAAAACCATTAATGCTCCTGAAACAGCACCACAGATTTCTCCGTTTCTTGCACCGCCGCCGAATGATGTTCCTATTTTTAAAGCAAGTTCATCATCAATTCCAAAATCAGAAGCAAATGCGGCAAAAACAGCTTGTGAGCAATTGAAATTATTTGAAAACAGCGACAAAGCCTTATCTGTTTTGCTCATTTTATTCCGTCCTTTCCTCTGTTAAGCAAATATGAAAGATAATCCTGTGCATTTCGTATTCCTTCATCAGCAAGAGAATAATGTATCCATTTGCCTTCTTTTCTGCCAATTACTATTCCGCTGTCAACAAGGATTTTCATATGATGTGAAAGCGTTGGCTGAGTTATATTCATTTCTTCAAGCAGTTTGCAGGCACATTTCTCGCCGTCAAGAAGAAGCTGTAAAATTTTTACTCTGTTCTCATCACAGAATGCTTTGAATACCACTGATGTTTCTTTTGTATTCACTTTCATCGCCTCACATTGATATTTTTCTATTTGTAATTATACACTATAGATAGAAATTCGTCAATATGTAATTTTCAAAAATGCACATTGAACCTTCGTTTCCTTTCCTTAAATGTTCCGGTAATATGTCAGATTGTCGTGCATATTATCCTGCTATTGCTTTGTCAGATGCCCATGATTAGAACCTAGCCAACCCATTTTGATTTCTCATTAGATGTGCGATATATTAACGGATAGTTTCGTCTTTGGCATTGGCAACATCTAACCATCTTCCTTCTTTTAATAAATCGGATTCGAGAAGCAATGAAGTCAGCGGCAATGTTGAACCGGAGTGTTTACCTCCGGGTACAGTTATAATACGTCTGCCACATACGACCCCACGAGTGTATTCCTTGAGTGCCTTATCCGAAATAACCTCATCTTTGTCACCTATAATGGTTGTGAGTAATCCCGGTTGATAGTCTGCAAGACAAGCTCTTGCTCTTGTAAATTCTCTTACACCTGACAGTCTTGTGTAACCTAATTCAGGTAAGATTACTTCAGGAAGTAATCCCGGATTAACCAGCAACGCCGGAAGGTTATGTACGGCTGAACAGCACAGAGCGAAGAATCCACCCAGACTTGTTCCCGCTACGCCATCAATGTCCTCTCTTTCTATTATATCATTCAGCAAAGACATAACCTCATTTGGACTAAGTTTATCATAGTCAAGACTGAGAGTGATTACATTGTATCCTGTTTCGTGCAGTGCCTGATACAAGCTGTTATTTCCTGAGCCTCTGTATCCATGAATGTTCAGCACCTTAAATCTTCTATTGAACATAACACCCTGAGTTATTGTGTTATCTTTCGTGGCAGCGAACTTTTGCAACGCATCAAATATCTTATGATAAATCACCTGATTCGGATATCTGCTATAATCAGTGAAAATATCAATTCCGGTTTTATAGAAATGCTGTAAAATTGCCGCCGCACAGCCTGCACTTCTGCTTTGTCCGTAGTCGCATTGGCATATTATGTCCATACCATTATCATATGCCTGATAAATGAACTCAGCAACCTTATCAGCATCTGGAAAGAAAGTATCGTATGTATATCCCTTTTCGGCAAGATAATCATAGTCAAGGTCTTCAATTTCACAGTAATAAACATTGCTGCATACTTTGCTGTAATCAACGTGGGCATACTCCTTGTCAATGTGTTTGATTTCTGGGTCATAAAAGCTGATGACGGCAGTATTTTCGGGAAATTTACCATTTAATATGGTTTTCTCAATTTCTTTTCTTGAATAGACAGATACTCTCATATTCTCCCCCTGTTTATATATTTCGCAATATGTATTGAATCTTTCTTCAAATTCATCAATCAGAAGTTCCTGCATGGTGTGGTAATGTATCAATAAAATTATACCGTATTTTGTGCAATAAATCAAGTTTCATACAAATTCTTATAGTTAACGTGAATTCGACAGATTTATTTTTGTAGGGGCGACCATTGTGTCAAGAGTAAGATAGTTTACACTTTGTGCAAGC
>JBJEQS010000064.1:0-3699 GCA_051881875.1 Oscillospiraceae bacterium | reverse complement strand
CAAACTTTTTCCAAAAAAAGTTTGTGCGAACGCAGTTCGCAGAACAGAAACAATAAAATTCCCAGTAAACCACAACGGGCGACCAGTGGTCGCCCATACAGAAATAAATCTGTCAAACTCATGTTATTTATGCTTTTTCTTTTTTCTTACAGAAAATCCGAAATCTCCGAGTTTTCTGCCGAGTGCAAAATATTCACCATGTGCATATGCCATAAGTCCGCACTGCTGTAAATTGAGTTTTCCCTTGCTGTCAATGTATCTCTCATCAATATCCGCCCCGACTATTTCCGCAATAAACATATCATGCGTACCGAGGGGCTTTATATCCGTTACACGACATTCAAGACTAACAGGACATTCCTCAATGACAGGAGCAGACAGCTTTACTGACGGAATCGCATGAAATCCGCATTTTTCAAGCTTATTGATATCCTTGCCGCTTCTTACTCCGCAGAAATCGACCTCTCTGCACATTGATGATGTTGTAAGATTTATAACAAACTCACCGCTTTGCTTAATGATGTTATATGAATATCTTGTCGGACGCACCGATATATAGGTCATCGGCGGCTTAGTATTTATAATGCCTGTCCATGCTATAGTGAGTACATTGGGATTTTCAACAGTACCGCATGAAACGAGTGCCGGCGGAACGGGTGCAAGCAATGCTCCTCCGCCCTCCCAGAAAATTTTTTTACCCATAAATTTATACCTCCGGTAAAGCCAGCCCCTCCCGGCTTTGATGCAAGGTCGATTATCAGCACATTTCTGTACATTTTGTCTATTATCTCCCTGCTTATAACCATATGGGGAACTGTATTAATTATAATATCATAATATTTTGAAAAAATATCTGCATTGTTTATATCCATATGTTTACAGCCATAAGCTTCTGCCCATGCCATATCCGATTTTTTACGCATTGCTGCGGTAACATCAGCACCCATTCTGCATAATCTGTCAGCAAGAATTTTTCCTATTCTGCCAAATCCCGTTATAAGAATTCTCATTTCACAAATCATACACTCCGAATTTTCCATGATGACCTGCAAAGCACCCTCCGCTGTCGCAATGGCATTCATAACGCTGAATTCCTCTCTGGTGGAATAATCCTCTGTTTCAATTCCTCTCTCTGAAAAAATCTGTCTTGAAACATCTGAAAATTTTCCTCCGTATGCAATACCATTTTTTACTATTTTCGGTATAATATCAGCAAGCATAATATTTTCATCGGAAAAAGGTGTATTAAGAGTGTATCCATCAGCTGAAATCGGAACAGGCAGTATAATTCCGTCTGCAATTCTGTTCGGTATCTTATCAAGCCGTATATTGTTTATATCTCCCTCGAATTTATCAAAGCCTGTCATAATTATATTATACTTATGTGCAAGTTTTTCAGCAAGATAAATCTGCCTTGCGTCACCGCCTGCAACTATAAAATTCATATTCGGTTTCATACGATAAAAACCTCACTCAATAATTGTAAAGCTTATATCATATATTATGCAGATAAAAGAAAAATGTTATAATTCCTGTATTAAATTATAAAGCTCCTTTGCAATATCCATATTAACGCCTGCAACAGATGCAAGTTCCTCTGCCGATGCCTGTTTAAGAGAATTTTTCGTCTTATAATGCATTATAAGCTTTGATGCTTTTTTCTGACCTATCCCCTTTACTTTTGTGAGTTCAAGGTCAAATGTACGCTTGTCATGCCTTTTCCGCTGATAAGTTATAGCAAATCTGTGCATTTCGTCCTGTATATTGGTTATAAGAGTAAAAGCGGATTTCATGCTTGAAACGGATATTTCCGCACCTGATGAAGCTATGGCTCTTGTATGATGTTTGCCGTCCTTTACTATGCCGTAAACAGGAACATTGATTCCCATTTCTCTGAGAAGCGGCTCAACAGCACTTACCTGTCCTTTGCCGCCGTCAACGAAAATAAGGTCGGGAAGTCGGTTGAATCCTGATTTATCCTCACTTTTCTCATCATAATGATTGAAACGTCTGCTGAGAACCTCACGCATACACTCATAATCATTCTGCACCGCAACGGTTTTTATCGAAAATTTCTTATAAGCCGATTTAAGCGGTCTGCCGTTTTCAAATACCGCCATGCCTGCGACCATGGATTCCGAGGAAAGATTTGATATATCATAAGCCTCGATGTAAAGCGGCGTCTTATCAAGTCCGAGAAGCTGTGAAAGCTGTTCAAGAGCTATTACTTCCTTGCTTGTACGATTGATTTTCAAAGCAAGATATTCTGCGGCATTGCTCTTTGCAAGCATTATAAATTTGCGGTAATTTCCCTTTGATTTTGATGATATATTCACCTTATGACCTGCACGTTCACTTATAAGCTTCTGAACAAGCGGAATATTTTCAAAATTATCCTCAACTATTATATTATCGGGGATAAGCTGTTTATCGGAATAATACTGAACCATAAAGCTTTCAAGGATATTATCATCTTCATCGCCCAGAAAATATACCGATTTATCGCATAATCTGCCGTTTCGGTATACCAGTACAGCAATGCTTACAGCCTGATTATTCACCACAGCGGCTATAATATCGGTACTTATCAGACCGCTGTCGATAATTTTCTGACTCTCCCCTGCTTTCTTTATGGCGGCTATACGGTTTCTGAGGATAATAGCCTTTTCAAAGTCGAGATTTTCAGAAGCCGCTTCCATTTCCATGGTAAGTTTTTCAACAGATGCCGAACTGCCGTCCGTAATGTAATCAACCGCCTGTTTAATGGTTTCATTATAGCTTTCCTTTGAGATGTCGCCGTTACATAAACCCATACAGCGTTTTATATGAAAATTAAGACATGGACGAGATTTTTTGAACTGCTGAGGAAATGCTTTATTGCAGGTAGGGAGCATAAAAACCCTGTTTGCCTCATCAACCGACTGTTTTGCTGTAAATGAACTTGTGTATGGACCGATATATTTTGCATTATCGTTTTCGATTTTCTTGGCTGATGTAATTCTCGGAAACGGCTCATTTGAAATTTTTATATAATGATAGCCCTTATCGTCCTTTAAGAGTATATTATATTTCGGCATATGCTGTTTGATAAGCGAACATTCAAGCACAAGAGCCTCATATTCCGTATCGGTTACGATAAAATCATAATCATAGACATTGGAAACCATTTTTTTAGTTTTTTCGTTATGGTCAGGATTTTCACGGAAATAACTTGAAACTCTGTTTTTAAGATTTTTGGCTTTTCCGATGTATATAATGGTGCGTGACTTGTTTTTCATCAGATAGACACCGGGAGAAGATGTCAGCTTTGATGTTTTTTCACGCAGATATGGTATTCTTGGATTTCCATACAGCATATAATAATCACCTCCTGCGGCAAGTTGCCGCCTCCAGTGTTTAGTCAATATTTTTCTTTATGGCAGTCAATAATATGAACTTACCTGACAAATAACCATATATCAGCATAAAAGCGGTCGGGTAGTGTGCCAAATGTTACTATTAAGAAAAGCAACGAAATTGCCGGCGGCGGCTCGCCGCAAAAGTTTTTGCCCAGCTTTTTTCAAAAAGCTGGCGGTTTCCAAAGGCAGAGCCTTTGGTCGCTCGAATGAGCGAAATGGGGGTGTGGGGGCTTGCCCCCGCCCAATCATCGTTCAAAAAAGTTTTTTGTCAAACTTTTTCCAAAAAAAGTTTGTGCGAACG
>JBJEQS010000063.1:0-3699 GCA_051881875.1 Oscillospiraceae bacterium | reverse complement strand
AGGGCGGGGGCTACCGCCCCCACACCCCCGTTTCGCTCATTCGAGCGACCAAAGGCTCTGCCTTTGGAAACCGCAAGCTTTTGAAAAAGCTTGACCAAAACTTTTATTTTTGGTTATCGAACTCACGTTAAATATGGCATTAATATTTTTCACACTTCAGTGAATTATGCACAATTTTAATTGACAACTGCTGCATTTTATCATATAATATAAATATACATACGATTAATAATAAATAACGGAATGGTCTGTTTTATGAAATCATTAAAATTTGTCAGAAATACAAAACTGCTGAAAAAAACTGCATCTTTACTCACATATTCCGCCTGTGCATTGCTTATAATCCTTGCCATGCTTTTTTCGATAAGCATGAACAAGCTTTACAGGGATAATGTATTTGAACAGGTTCTGAATAATGCAATAATAATCAGTCAGATATCCGATGACGGAATATCCGAAGAAAAAGTCAGACGTATAATCGAAAATACAGATATTTCCCATGTGTATATGGTGGAAAAAGTCTATCTGAACTATGAACAGGAGTATCGTTTTTCATATGTTTTCAATGTACTCAGAAAACTTGATTATGACAATCCTGCAAATCAGCAGAGCGTCGGACAATGTGTAAGCCGTGTATTTGAAACAGGTCAGGCTTGTACAACTGCAAATTTCACCGGTTTTTCAGATATTGTAAAAAATGCAGTAGGTGCATCTCCCGTATTTGATGAGAACGGAAATGTAAAATATGTAATGTGCATAGAAATGCCGGTGGGAAGCGGATTTCCATACATAGAATTCTGGAATGTCGTACTCTGTGCAATAGTGTTCGTTACAACAGGATTATGCATACTTTTCAATCAGAAGCTCAGCAAGGACCATGTAATACAGCCGCTTGAAGCCGTTGAGGAATATGCAAAGAAAATGATGAAGTCTGCCGACAACATCGAAGAAAATGCGGCTGAGGAAAGCAACGTTGTGAATGTTGTATTCTATGCTGTTGACAATATGAAGAAAAAACAGGAGCGTTTTGATGAAGGTCTTGAATATGCAAGAGTTATTCAGGAAAAACTCCTCACTTCAACAGAGGAATGTTCCGGATATTTTTCTGATTTCTCTGTATGGTGGAATCCGCTTGCAATAGTTTCAGGAGATTTCTATAAAGTTCATCACTATTCCAAAGGCACTCTGCTTATACTCGGCGACTGCACAGGCCATGGAATTCCGGGGGCTTTGATGACAATGACCGTTAATACAATCATTGAAAACTGCATTGATGAAAATACCTGTGATGATACCGCCGGAATAATATATACAATAGACCACAGATTATGCAGTATTCTCAATGAACAGAAATCCGAACATGAAGACTATATAACAAACGGTCTTGATATAATAGTCCTTTTCATTGACAATGAACGGAATATAACTTTCTCATCTGCCGGAATACATCTTTTTATTGCTGATGATGGAGTGGTGAATACTTCAAGAGGACAGCGTCTTTTTATCGGCGATGGAAAAACAAAGTCACCTGATGAAATAAAAACAAAACATATAAAAGGTCATAAAAACAACAGCTTCTATATAGCTACGGACGGAATATTTGAGCAAATCGGCGGAGATGAACACATACCGTTCGGATATTCCAGATTTAAAAATATTATAGCTGCAAATAATAAAAAAAGCATAAATGATATTATTGATGCTGTACGGACTGAACATGAAAATTACAGGGGAACTCTTTTAAGACTTGATGATATAACGATGATTGGATTCAGGCTTTAGCGGCAACTTGCCGCTTGAAAAAGCTTGACCAAAACTTTTATTTTTGGTTATCGAACTCACGTTAATTAAGGAGATGTTTTTATATTATGAAAGAAAAAAAAGAAAATATTTTCAGAGATGAAGAAGAAATTCTTCAGAATGCTCTTGATATTATTGAAAATCTCGGCGAAAGCGATACAGTACCAAAGGAAAAATACTGCGAACTCGCTGAACATTACAATGACCTCCTTACTCTTGCGGTACATATGAACAGGGTTGCAGACCTTATGACAAACGGTCTTAACAATGTAAAGCTTAATCTTGAAAAGCGTGTAAATATTGATGAACTCACAGGGCTTTATAACCGTCGTCATCTTATCGACTCAATGGACAAGTACATAAAGGATACAATGCGTAACAAATCGCATATATCCGTACTTTTCATAGATGTAGACTGCTTCAAGAAATATAATGACAGATATGGTCACGTGCAGGGTGACATATGCCTGAAAAAAGTCGCTGAAGCCTTGCTGAAAAGCACTCTCAGAGCATTCGATTTTGTTGCAAGATACGGTGGTGAGGAATTTTTTGTAATACTTCCTTTTGTTGATGCTGAAGGTGCTGTCACGGTCGCCGAGAGAATTCTTAAAAATGTGAGAGCCATGGGTATTGAACATCTGGACAATACTGCCGATAATATAGTTACAGTATCAATCGGTATAACCTCGTATCAGATGGACAGCGAAAGCAATGTTACAATGGATGATTTCGTAAAAACTTCCGATGCGGCTATGTATGCTTCCAAAACAGGAGGAAGAAACAGATATACTTATTTCGATATAAAAAAGAACAGAGAATAAGCAGATTTAATATCTGCTGACAGGGATTTTATTTTAAATTATGGAAAATTTATTATGCAGAAAAAGCGTTCAGAAGGAATCTGAAAAGACAATTTTCTTTTATGATGATATAATTACTCATTCAGAAGTTGAAAAAATATCACGTCTTTTTTCAAAAACTCTTAACAGCCTTAATCCTGAGCCAAGGCTTTTCAACTCGGTTTTCAGTGTATTCATTGAACTCGTACAGAATATATCACGATACTCTGACGGCAGAAAAAATATTAATGGTGTATATGCACCTTATGGAACTATAAAGGTCATACAGAATTCAAAAACATCATATTCACTTGAAACCTGCAACATAATCCGTTATAATTCAGCTGTAAAGCTTGAAAACTATCTCGCTGAAATACATTCAATGAGTTATCAGCAGATAAAGGAACGTCACCGGAAAAAACTTATTGCTCAGGGGAAGGAAATAACAAGGAATGCCGGTCTTGGAATATTACAGATGGCTCTTGAATCACATAACTCGTTCAGTTATGATTTCAGAGATATTGACGGCAAAACCCGTTTTTTTACAATAAAAATTAATATAGGAGTGTAAATTAATATGTTCAGACTTGAAAAAGAAAAAGGAATTTCTACACCTCATGTCATTATTGATGAAGAAAAAGGATATATGCTTTTTGAGGGAGAATCATTTCCTGAAAATGTCATAACATTTTACAAGGATATTACCGAATGGCTTTATGCATATCTGAAAACGGATTTTTCATCATTTACATTCGACTGCGAGCTTGTATACTTCAACAGCAGCACATCAAAAGTTCTGCTTAATATGTTCAGTGCGATGGATAAAGCAGCAGCAAACGGAAAAAGAATAATAGTAAACTGGAAATGCAGTTCACATAATGAGATAATACTTGAATGTGCTGAAACATTCTGTGATGAGTTTGATAATATCAAATTCAGAGTTGTGCGAGTAGACAATATGTAGGAATAATTCTGTCTGAATTTTGCAGAGATACTTGAATTAATGTGAGTTCGATAGATTTATTTTGTAATGGCGAACTATATTCGCCAGTCTTTATTT
>JBJEQS010000062.1:0-3710 GCA_051881875.1 Oscillospiraceae bacterium | reverse complement strand
GCAGCAAGGTCAGCAAGAGCATCTTTTCTTGAGAGATTTATTCTGCCCTGCTTGTCAATTTCCATAACCTTTACAACGATTTCATCACCGATTGAAACAACATCTTCAACCTTTTCAACTCTTGAATTGTCAAGCTTTGAAATATGAACAAGACCGTCCTTGCCGGGAGCAATTTCAACGAACGCACCAAACTGCATAATACGAACAACCTTACCTTTGTATATAGCACCAACTTCCGGGTCAAGAGCTATTGTCTGAACAATCTGGAGAGCCTTCTGTGTAAGTTCATTGTCTATACCTGAAATGAATACATTTCCGTCCTCTGAAATATCAATCTTAACATTGCAGTCAGCAGAAATTTTCTGGATAACCTTACCGCCCTGACCGATTACATCACGGATTTTATCCACCGGAATCTTTGTCTGAACCATCTTAGGAGCATACTTGTTTACAGTCTTTCTTGGTTCCGGAATAGCCTTGAGCATAATTTCATCAAGAATATAAAGACGAGCTTTTCTTGTCTTTTCAAATGCTTCCTTGATTATAGCCGGAGTAAGACCATCAACCTTAATATCAACCTGAATAGCTGTGATACCCTTATGAGTACCGCCAACCTTGAAGTCCATATCGCCGAAGAAGTCCTCAAGTCCCTGAATATCAACCATAGTCATAAATTCATCGCTGTCAGGCTTTGTGATAAGACCGCATGAAATACCTGCAACAGGTGCTTTAATTGGAACGCCTGCGTCCATAAGTGCGAGTGTAGAGCCGCATATTGAGCCCTGAGATGTTGAACCGTTTGATGAAAGAACTTCTGAAACAAGTCTTAATGCATACGGGAATTCTTCAACAGGCGGAATTACAGGCTCCAATGCTCTTTCAGCCAAAGCACCATGACCGATTTCACGTCTTCCCGGACCTCTGCTCGGTTTGGTTTCGCCTACTGAATATGACGGGAAATTGTAGTGATGCATATATCTCTTTGTAGCTTCTTCATCAAGACCATCTATTTTCTGTGAATCGCTTACAGGACCAAGAGTAGCTATGGTAAGAACCTGCGTCTGACCTCTTGTAAAAAGACCTGAACCATGAACTCTCGGAAGCAGACCAACTTCTGCTGAAAGCGGACGGATTTCATCAATACCTCTGCCGTCAACACGCTTGCCCTCATAGAGCCAGTTTCTTACGATTTTTTTCTGTAATTTATAGATACATTCGTCAATCATAGCAATCTGTTCAGGATATTTTTCATCGAATTCCGCATGAATATCGTCCTTAATAGGATTGAGTCTTTCCTCACGAATGTTCTTGTCGTTTGTATCGAGAGCGAATTTTACTCTGTCGGAAGCAAATGCCTCAATGGCATCAAACATATCATGGTCAACTTCCTGAGATTCAAATTCAAACTTCGGCTTGCCGATTTCCTTCTGAATATCGCTGATGAAAGCAACAAGCTTCTTGATTTCCTCATGTCCTTTAAGGATAGCTTCAAGCATAAGGTCATCAGGAACTTCATTCGCACCTGCTTCAATCATAACGATTTTTTCCATAGAGCCTGCAACAGTGAGATTAAGGTCATTGTTTGCTCTCTGTTCAAGAGTAGGATTGAGAACAAGTTCACCATTAACAAGACCTACGCTTATTCCTGCGATAGGACCATTCCATGGAATATCTGATATTGAAAGAGCAACTGAAGTAGCAATCATACCTGTAATTTCAGGAGAGTTGTCAGGGTCAACAGCGAGTACAGTCATTACAACTGAAACATCATTTCTCATATCCTTTGGGAAAAGAGGTCTGATAGGACGGTCAACAACTCTTGAAGTGAGTATAGCCTTTTCAGACGGCTTGCCCTCACGCTTCATAAATGAGCCGGGAATTCTTCCTACTGAATAAAGACGTTCTTCATAGTCAACAGAAAGCGGGAAGAAATCAACGCCCTCTCTTGGCTTAGGGCTTGCAGTAACGTTAGCCATTACAACAGTTTCGCCGTAGCGTACCCAGCATGAGCCGTTTGAAAGAGCACAGGTTTTTCCTGTTTCAACAACGAGTTCTCTGCCGGCATATGTTGTTTTAAAAACTTTATAATTTTCAAACATATAAAATACCTCCGATAAAATTATTAATAAATCAGAGGTCAGATAACAGAAGGCAGACGAGAGAAAACAGATATTTTTAAAATAAAAAATTCTGTTCACTGTCCTCCAACTTCTGAAACCGACTCTGATTTTTTTAATTATCGACAAAAGGCAGAAAGGATTACTCCTGACTGCCCTGCTGTCAATATAATTACTTACGAATACCGAGTTTTTCGATAGTTGTACGGTATCTTTCAATATCCTTCTTCTTGAGATAGTTAAGAAGGTTACGTCTGTGACCAACCATCTTGAGAAGACCACGTCTTGAGTGATGGTCTTTCTTATGAACCTTGAGATGTTCATTAAGGTCATTGATTCTCTTTGTGAGAATAGCAATCTGAACTTCCGGAGAACCTGTATCAGTTTCATGAGTTCTGCTTGCTTCGATAACTGAAGTTTTTTCTTCTTTACGCATCATAGTAAATTCACCTCTTTAAAAATTCAACCGCAGACATAGAAAAAGGAAGGTAAAATTCCTATACAAAGGCTTACACCAGATTCCAAGTAAGCGGTACAAATGATATTATATCATATAACAGATAAAAAGTAAATGAAATTTTTATGAATTTTAAAAAATTATATATTTTATAACAAAATCAATCAGGATATGGTCTTATTTTTCCTTGATTTTCTGATTTTAACCGGTTCTTCATTGCTGTTATCAGTTTTTCGAGGAGAAGAAGCTGTACTATCTGCAAAAACGCTCTCCTCAGCAGTTGCAGGTTTGTTGTATTCGAGTTCCGGATTTATCTCACCTTTCTGCTCATAAAAAGGATTTATTACATATTTCTGCACTATCGGATAGCATCTGAAGCATATTATAAATCCGAGTATAGTCGCAGGCAGGAACAATGACAGCATGAGAAAAATCTGATAGTATATCGCCAGAACAACCCATACAACGCAGACAGCGGCAAATATCAGGAATGTAATCAGGTTTTCCTTTAAGGCAATAAATGTTAGAAAAAATGAGTTTCTGATTATCGAACCCATAGGAATATCCGTTGAAACAATCATTATATAAGCATAAAAATTCATTGCAATGAATATGAATCCGGCACTTACCGTAATGCTGAGAAGTATATACCATAGATTGCTGCCTGTTTCTGCGGCAATTTTAGGATACAGCCAGCAGCCTGTAACTATTCCAGAAATTATAAGTATATCAGCAAGTCCGAGAAAGAATGACTGCTTGAAATTCTTTTTGAATGAATCCCAGAAATCACTCCATACATATGCCGGACGTTCAAGTGAGATATTTCTGAGAACCTTTGTTACTCCTGCGGTGGCAGGTCCGATGGTTATTATAGGAATACAGAATATAACATAAAGCACATTCAGCTCTATTATTTTCCAGAAATGCCGGAAAAATATTTCAAAAAAGAGTGTGAAACGGCTTTTCTGAGAATTATCCTTTTGAATACCTTTTCCCTCTTTTGCAGGACTTAATCCCGAAAAAATTCCCATTTAAAACTTCCTTTCCTTTGAAAATATCTATTTTTAATATGAATTCAATAATTTATTTTGTAATGGCGAACTATATTCGCCAGTCTTTATTTACTTGTAAATCCA
>JBJEQS010000061.1:0-3719 GCA_051881875.1 Oscillospiraceae bacterium | reverse complement strand
AACTAAGCCGCTGAAAGCGGCTTGCTACGAACCGGAGGCGGCAACTTGCCGCAAACGAAAAACCGCAACTCTCCAGCTTCAAAGAGTAGCGGTTTTTCATTTTATCAAAAAATTTTAATTGGAAGACATGATTTTCAAGAAAACGTTTTCTTATAAATTATTCTTCATAGTAAACGTTTCCGTTAATAAAATTATATCATACTATGCTTTTATTGTCAACATATTTAACAGTAAAATAAAAATTATTATTTATGAAATTTATATGCAAAAAAACAAGACGCATAAAAAAGCGTCACTAATAAACGTGAGTTCGACAGGTTATGGTTTGCTGGGAATTTTATTGTTTCTGTTCTGCGAACTTCGTTCGCACAAACTTTTTTGAACGATGATAGGGCTGGGGCTGCCGCCCCCACACCCCCATTTTGCTCATTCGAGCGACCAAAGGCTCTGCCTTTGGAAACCGCCAGCTTTTTTGAAAAAAAGCTGGGCAAAAAACTTTTGGTTTCGGATTTAGCTAAATAAAATCTTTTTTACTCACCTGACCACTTGGATAAAACAAAATACTAAAAAGTGGAGGCGGCAACTTGCCGCAAAAAGATTGACCAAAACTTTTATCTTTTGGTTGTCGAACTCACGTTCGTTAATAAAGAAGTTTTGATGATTTGAATTAAAGGCTGAGCAGTAAGCTACCCAGCCTTTTCTTGCCGCAGTCAATGTGACAATAAAGAAAAATAAAATTATACAGAATCACGAACCAGTCCCGCTGTATTTCATCGCACCATACATCCAGAATTTATAACTGAGCCAGAAGAACAGTATGCCAATCAGCGGTGACAGCCACGACAGCAATGGTACTTCATCAGGACGAAGTATCACAATGCTTGGATAGTATGCAATAAAAGCAATGGGCATTACAAATGTAAAAATAAAGCGGAATACAGGACTGAAAATAGTAATCGGATATTTCGCATAATCCTTGAATCTTGTTACCAAATCAAGTACATAGAATGAATTCTGTATCCAAAAGCAAGTTGCCGCTGCTGCATTCTGCAAGGCTATCATAATCAGTGAAGCTGTGAGCAGAAAGATAATCATTTTCAGCAGTATAACCGGTGTGAAACCAAGTCCCAGCTTGCTCCATGAATATACCAGCGTACCGATGCCAAAGGCAAGCTGTCCCAGTCCCTTAATGTCAAATACTTCTGACTGGTAATAGAAAAACAGATTGATGGGGCGGAAACAGTATTTGACAAAATCACCGGAATACACATATATTCGCAGACTCCAGTTATTATCAAATAAACACTGCACAGGTGTCAATGATACGAGGGAGAAACCATATAAAAACAGTATTTCATAATAACTCCAGCCGTTGATAGAGGGAAAATTGCGAAATAAAATCCAGAAGCTGACAAACCCTGCAATGTTGGTGAAAATCATACCTATCGTTGAAATGATAAAGTCTGCACGATAGCTCATTTTGCTTTTTAAATCCTGTGCGAGAATTTTAACGTATATCCGCAGATAGAAACTTAAACTTTTTCTTTTCATGGCTCAGCCTCCGTTCACAGTAATCTTACGCAGTGATACTTTCCAGAACATCTTGCTTATAACCATCATAACAATGCACCAGATAAGCTGTGTGCCGAGTGTTGTAAGAATTGTCTGCGGCTGAGGATTTCCGTCCAGCAAGACAGAAAGCGGTGCATTATAAATCGACTGGAATGGCAGATAGTATACAATAGTTTTAAGCGGTTCAGGGAAGAATGCAATGGGAACTGTCGCTCCCGACAAAAGCGTGACTATGACCTGTTTCATAATGTTGATTCCCCATATTGACTCGGTATAAACACAGATAGTTCCCACAATGAAATCAATGCTGTAATTTATCGAAACCGCCATAATGACAGAAATTATGAAAAACAGCAGATTGAATCCGAAATGTATCGCCCCATGCGTCACAATTGCTACAACAATAAATGTGGGCAGAAATGTGAAGAAAAACTGCGTGACAAATGAACCGGAAAGCAACCAGAACATAAAACTCCGGTATTCTATTGGTTTAAGCAGGTCAAGTGTAATTTTTCCTGACTGTATACCTCGTCCCATTTCCCAGACTATGTACATTTCCATAAAATTGAACAGTGCTGTTGCAAGTACCAGATAAATGAGCGTATCGGAGAATGTCATACCGTTGACTATGTCCGTTCCCGCAGATGCATAAATTGCTTTCCACAGAAAATAGACTACTATCAGATACAGCAGATTTCCGGCAACAATAACCAGCGTTCCAAGCCTGAATTGCAGTGATTCAATAATTCCGGCACGAGTAAGTGTGAGAAATTTTTTCAGCTTCATTTCACACCCTCCTCGTAGATTTTCTTGATAACCTCTTCTGTGGAAATTTCTTCAAGCTGCATATCCCGTATCTCATAGGATTTTTGAAGCTGTGAGAGTACCTCCATTACCTTTGATTTTTCCTCGTCCACCAGAATTGATATCCACTCATCATCAACGGAAACGCTGAAATCGGAAAACTCATGCTGTATTTTCTCCGCCTGCCGATTTAAATCACCGTCTATGCGGATTTTCAGCGTTCTGTATGAGCCAAAAAAGCCTTTCAGATGTTCAATATCATTGTCATAGAGCATTTTGCCCTTGTCTATGATGACGATTCTCTGACAGAGTGCGTCCACATCGCCCATATCATGTGTAGTCAGAATGACTGTTGTATTCTTTTCTTTGTTCAGAGCATGAATGAGTGTTCGTATTTTCGCTTTCATTGAAACGTCCAGTCCAATGGTCGGCTCGTCCAGAAAGACGATTTTCGGATTATGGAGAAATGCTGCAAGAATATCACTGAGAGTACGCTGTCCCAGTGACATCTGACGGACAGGCTTATGAAGCAGCGGTTCAATGTCCACAAGAGATTTATAAAGCGTGAGCATATTATTATAATCCTCATCGCTTACGCCATAAATATCCTTCAGGATTTTGAAAGATTCAATCAGCGGCAATGCCCACCACAACTGTGAACGCTGACCGAATACAACTCCGATTTCCTGAGCATTTTTTGTTCTGTTCTGATAGGGTACATTTCCGCCCACCAGAATTTCTCCGGAAGTCGGTTCAAGTATGCCCGTCATCATTTTTATTGTTGTGGATTTTCCTGCACCGTTCGGGCCTAAATATCCGACAATCTCCCCTTGCTGAATGTTCATACTTATATTATCTACAGCACGCACGATTCTGTAATCCCTTGAAAACAGGTCTTTCAGACTGCCTTTCAGTCCCTCATGGCGATTAAGTACTTTAAATTCTTTTGTAATATTTTTGATTTCGATTATGTTTGACATAGATGCCCTCTCTTTCAGTTCTATATTTTATAATCTCAATGCAAGCTAAGTTAAATTTCTGTATTACATTATACCATATCAGACCTCCAAAATCAATGTCTTGCATTATTAGTCCGGTTTCAGATATTATTTGCCTGACCATTACCAAAATAAAAGCGACCAAGATTGCTCTTAGTCGCTTTGCATAAATTATCTTTTGAAAATTTATTTAACTTTTTGTGACGGTTCAAAAAGTATCCGCCTGTTTTTTCATAGTCTGCCATATGCTCACATTACTATATTTAACGTGAGTTCGATGGTTTAATTTCTGTAGGGGCGACCACTGGTCGCCCGTTGTTGCTTATTGGAAATTTCATCAGGCGG
>JBJEQS010000060.1:0-3724 GCA_051881875.1 Oscillospiraceae bacterium | reverse complement strand
CTTTTTATAAAAAAAGGTTGGGCGGCTGAAAGCCGCCTGATGAAATTCCCAGTAAGCCATAACGGGCGACCAATGGTCGCCCCTACAGGTATTCAAGCGGTCGGGTAGGTACAAAATGTTTCAATAAAGAAAAGCAACGAAATTGCCGGCGGCGGCTCGCCGCAAGTTTTTGCAAGGCTTTTTCAAGCGGCAAGTTGCCGCCCCCATTTTTTCAGCATTATGTTTATTTTGCGGTCGAGCCGTAAAACAAAATGTTACAAGTAAACAAAGTAACGAAACTAAAAGTTTTTGCCAAGCTTTTTTCAAAAAGCGGCAGGAGGAAATTATGATTTATAATGAAGGCGAAGTTTTACAGTATATTGAGGAAAATGATGTAAAGTTTGTAAAGCTTACATTCTGTGACCTCAATGGTCATTTGAAAAATATATCCGTTTTATCGTCTGAAATAGCGTATATATTAAAAAACGGAATAAAAATAACCGCAAAAAAAATACATGGTTTTTCAATAGCAAATGGTGCGGATTTATATCTTTTCCCCGACTGTTCAACCATGACGCCGCTGCCATGGCGACCACAGCAGGGCAGAGTTATCAGACTTTTCTGCTATATCATGTATGCGGACGGCAGACATTTTGAGGGCGACAGCAGATATATACTGAAAAAAGCTGTAAGGACAGCTGTTGACAAAGGATATTGCTTCCGTTTTGCAACATCATGCGAATTTACTATTTTCCGCAATGATGAGCATGGTATGCCGACAAAAATTCCGCATGATTTTGCAGGCTACTGCGATGTTGCCCCTGATGATATGGGTGAAAATATCAGGCGTGAAATATGCCTGACTCTCGAACAGATGAATATACATCCGATTTCATCACACCATGAAAGCGGTCATGGTCAGCATGAGATTGATTTTTCGGCATCATCAGCAGTAAAGGCGGCTGATACATTTTTAAGTTTCAAATCGGCTGTAAAATCTGTTACCCATAACAACGGAGTTTATGCAAGCTTTATGCCTAAGCCGGATAAGAATGACTGCGGAAACGGTATGCATATCAGCATGAGCATAATGAAAGAAAGAGAATTCTTTGATGCTGAATGTAAAAGGGCAAATCCTGTTTCAGATGATACAATGTATGCTGCCGCAGGAATTATGGAGCATATAAGGGATTTTTCTGTATTTATGAATGCAAATGTAAACTCATACAGCAGACTCGGAGAATTTTCAGCCCCAAGATTTATAACATGGTCACACAAGGATATTTCACAGCTTATACGCATTACAGATGGTGAACTGCCGATAACGCTCAGAGCCCCTGACTGTGCCTGCAATCCGTATTTTGTATTTGCACTTATGATATATGCATCAATATCAGGAATTGAAAATAAATATGAGATTTCCGATGAAATACATGAGGATATTTTCAATACGGACAAATATGCTGTGCTTCCTTCCAATCTTATGGAAGCAGCTGAATGTGCTGAAAAATCAGAATTTCTGAAAAATCATATTCCGGAAAATGTACTCAGTTTCATAATCAATGACCGTCTGAAAGAGTGGAAGGAATACTGCGATTCGGATAATCGTGAAGAATTTGAAAAAATAAGATATTTTTACAGCATTTGACGGAGGGATAATTTGGAGAATGTTATTGTAGTATCGGGCAATAAAAATATTGCGGAATCACTTGAATTATTTTTCAGAGAATCCTTCGGCTGTAATGTGAAACAGATTGAATCTGCATATTCTGCAAGAAACCTCTCATATTCGGACTATAATTTTGACCTTGCTGTAATAAATGTTCCGCTTCCCGATGAATCAGGTCTGAAGCTTGCGGAATATATCACCGAAAATTCAGCCGCAAGCTGTCTGCTGCTGGTAAAGGCTGAAAATGCTGACAATGCAAGGGAAGCGGTCGACAAATATGGAGTTATAGTTATACCAAAGCCATTTACAAGAAATGCAATTTATCAGACAGTCAGGATAGTTGAAACCGCATCAAGAAGATTTTACAGCCTTTATGAACAGACTGTAAAGCTTGAAAGGAAAATAGAGGAAATAAAGCTCGTTGACAAGGCTAAATTTATGCTTATGCAGTACAGGAATATTACTGAGGAGGAGGCTCACTCATATCTTGAACAATATGCCATGAACAAGCGGATGAGAAAAAGCATTGCCGCTTCAGAGATAATTGATAAAATAAATGAACATTATATGTAAAGGTGGTATTTGATATGTTTGATACACTCCATGAGGAATGTGGCGTTTTCGGTATATTTGAAAATAAAACTGCTGATATTGCACAGTCGGTATATTCAGGGCTTTTTGCATTGCAGCACAGAGGTCAGGAAAGCTGTGGCATTGCTGTATGCGATGATGGAGTTTTCAGCCATAAGCGTGGAAATGGTCTTGTTTCGGAGGTATTTGACAATGATGTGCTTGCAGGATTGGGCAAGGGAAATATTGCAATAGGCCATGTCAGATATTCAACCTGCGGAAACGATAATCCGAATAATATCCAGCCGCTTGTAATACGTCATATCAAGGGAAATATGTCACTTGTGCATAACGGAAATCTTGTAAATGCCGCTGAACTCAGAAGTTCATTTGAGCTTTCCGGTGCGATATTCCATGGTACATCTGATACAGAAGCCATAGCATATGAAATAGTGCGTCAGCGTCTTAAATGCGGTTCAACGGAGGAAGCTGTTGAAAAGGCAATGCCGGAGCTTAAAGGAGCATATTCCTGTATTCTTATGACAGCTTCAAAGATGATACTTTTCAGAGATTCAAACGGTTTCAGACCACTCTGCATAGGAAAGACACATGACGGAGCATATGTTGCCGCCTCGGAATCATGTGCATTGGAAGCCGTCGGTGCTGAATTTATAAGAGATGTAAAAGCAGGGGAAATAGTTGTCATAAGCAGTGAGGGCATTCGTTCAATAACAACCCACTGTTCACATAAAAGCAATATATGCATATTTGAGTATATATATTTTGCCCGTCCTGATTCATATATAGAGGGTGTATGCGTACATCGTGCAAGACTTAATGCAGGCAGACTGCTGGCAGAAAACAGTCCTGTTGATGCGGATATAGTAATAGGAGTACCGGATTCGGGGATAGATGCCGCTGTCGGATATTCACAGGCAAGCGGTATTCCTTATGGAGTAGGATTTATAAAAAACAAGTATATCGGCAGAAGCTTCATACAGCCTAAACAGTCACAGCGTGAGCAGGCTGTAAAGATAAAACTTAATGCCATAAAGGAAACTGTAAACGGCAAGCGTGTTATAATGATAGATGATTCGATAGTAAGAGGTACAACAAGTGCAAGGATTGTACGATTACTGCGTGAGGCAGGAGCAAAAGAGGTTCATGTCCGCATATCATCACCGCCGTTTGTACATTCATGCTATTTCGGGACAGATATAGACTCGGAAGAAAAGCTTATAGCGTGTAATTGCAGTGACATAGACAGCATAAGGAAATTTATTGATGCCGATTCGCTTGCATATCTTCCTGCAAATGTATTGGGAAAACTTGCAGATAACGGCTGCGGATATTGTGACGGCTGTTTTACAGGAAATTATCCTGTTGATGTAAGCAATGCAGGCGGAAAGAATAAGTTTGATGAAAAACTGCATAAATAATGTGAGTTCGATAGATTTATTTTGTAATGGCGAACTATATTTGCCAGTCTTTATTTACTTGTAAATC
>JBJEQS010000059.1:0-16286 GCA_051881875.1 Oscillospiraceae bacterium | reverse complement strand
AACCTATTATGTATGAGGGCAGGGAAATAGTACCTCTCCAGTTCCTTAAAGCTGTACTCCCTGACCCTGCAAGTTTAGGTCCACGCACAGTCGGCAAAACAAATATAGGCTGTATTTTCAGAGGTAAAAAGGACGGCAAGGACAAGAATTACTATCTCTATAATGTATGCGACCATCAGGAATGTTACAGGGAAGTCGGCTCACAGGCTATATCATATACAACAGGCGTTCCGGCAATGATTGGTGCTATGATGATTATGACAGGTCAGTGGAATAAAGCAGGTGTTTACAACATAGAGGAATTTGACCCCGACCCGTTCATGGACGCTCTTAACAAATGGGGACTTCCATGGAAAGAGGATTTCAACCCGACACTTGTTGACTAAGCGGCAAGTTGCCGCCTCCGGTTCGTAGCAAGCCGCTTTCAGCGGCTTAATTCTGTGTATCACTTTGCTTAATGACTCGACCGCATTGGTCAATTCCACATTGTTTACTGTTATGCTGTCGGATAAGTAAAAACATATTAATTAACGTGAGTTCGACAGCCAAAAGAAAAAGTTTTGGTCAAGCTTTTTCAAGCGGCAAGTTGCCGCCGCCAGTTTTGAGTATCAACCTTATCCAAGTGGTCGGGTAGTTATAAACCGAATCAACAAAACAAAAGCCGAAATCAAAAGTTTTTTGCCCAGCTTTTTTTCAAAAAAGCTGGCGGTTTCCAAAGACAGAGCCTTTGGTCGCTGTTGGGGGTGTGGGGGCGGTAGCCCCCGCCCTTCAATCGTTCCAAAAAAGTTTTTTGGCAACCTTTTTATAAAAAAGGTTGGGCGGCTGAAAGCCGCCTGATGAAATCCCCAATAAATCAAAACTGGCGACCAATGGTCGCCCATACAAAATAAACCATCGAACTCACATTAAAAATATTCAACAAAATGGTATTCATTCAAATAAAAATCAGACGGACAAATAAAAAGTCCGTCTGATTTTCTAAAAGGAGATAAGTATGCTCTTTGTACAATCCATAAATCTGTATTATTATAAAGATGTACGCTATCCCAATTATGCCAATGTAAGAAATTCTATTAAATTTCTGCCGATAAAACCTGAACCAAATAAATTCTATCCAAAAGAAATAAATTCTGATACAATGCTTGATTGTGAAGTGCTTTGGCAATCTCTCATATATTGTCAGGCTGTTGATGGATTAAAGCTGTATGATGAAAAATTCAAAAAATTCGGCAATGAAATTTTTACAGAGGGAAAATATGATACTTTCTCGAATTATCACAATCTTATACACAATACACGAATTTTTAAGGAAGATGACATATATAAAATAATGTTCTGTGATGAAAATTTTTGTTCCAGCCGTCCGAAACTGCATGGACATAATGAATCATATCTGAAGAAACAATCTCCTTTCAAATATGCCAACAGAATTTATGAAACTGCTTTCAGACTTTATAAAAATGAATATGGCAGAATTATTTTCAATGAAAGAATTGTTGAACATGATACAGGCATATGGTGTTACGGATTGCATACATACAATATTATAAGCTGTGATAAATCTGATTTTAAAGAAAAAATGTTTTTCCGTAAAAATCCCGATTATGAATATAAACAGCTGAAAAAATTATTTTAAGAGGTGAAAAAATTGCTTAGTGCAGATATTACAAAAATAAAAACTCCATGCTATATACTCGATGAAAAAAAGCTGATACACAACCTTGAAATTCTCCACAGAGTTGAGGAACGGACAGGCTGTAAAATATTACTCGCACAGAAAGCTTTTTCAATGTTTTCTGTATATCCGATTATCAGCAAATATGTAAGCGGTACGGCTTGCAGCGGTCTTTATGAGGCTAAACTCGGATTTGAATGTATGGGCAAGGAAAATCATGTATTTTCAGCTGCATATCGTGATGATGAGATTGATGAAATTATTGACTGCTGCGGTCATATAATATTCAATTCATTTAATCAGCTTGACAAATTCAAAGATAAAGTTCTTGCAAAAGGTAAAAAAATAGGCTTGCGTATCAATCCCGAACATTCCACACAGGAGGGGCATGAAATATATGACCCGTGTTCTCCGAAATCAAGGCTCGGCATTACATTGAAAAATTTTCAGCCTGATAATTTAAGAGGTGTAACAGGACTTCATTTCCATACATTATGCGAGCAGAATTCTGATGATTTGGAAAGCACATTGCAGGCTGTTGAGGATAAATTCGGAAAATATCTTTATGGTATGGAATGGATTAATTTCGGCGGCGGACACCATATAACCCGTGATGATTATGATATTCCGAAGCTTGAAAAATGCATAAAACATATGCAGGAAAAATATAATCTTGAAGTATTTCTTGAACCGGGTGAAGCATTTGCTCTCAATGCAGGATACCTTGTCACAAAGGTTCTTGATATTACTGAAAATGATATGCCGATTGCCATTCTTGACACATCAGCCGCCTGTCATATGCCTGATGTACTGGAAATGCCATACAGACCGCCTCTTTACAATTCAGGTATGCCGAATGAAAAAGCATATACTTACAGGCTTGGTTCTCAGACCTGTCTTGCAGGCGATGTTATAGGCGAATATTCATTTGACAAGCCGTTAAATATCGGCGATACGCTTATATTTGAAGATATGGCTATATATTCAATGGTTAAAAATAATACATTCAATGGAATGCCCTTGCCTGATATATCTATATGGCATGGCGGAGATGATATTGAAATAATAAAAAAATTCGGATATGAAGATTTCAAAGGCAGGCTCTCATAATGGAATATGATATAACAAACTGCCGTCTTTGTCCGAGAAAATGCGGTACAGACCGTACAGTCAGAAAAGGAATATGCGGTGCTGACAGCAGAATAATGGCTGCACGTGCCGCCCTGCATCACTGGGAAGAACCATGCATAAGCGGTACAAATGGTTCGGGAACTGTATTTTTTTCCGGCTGTACACTTAAATGCTGTTTCTGTCAGAATTATAATATCAGCACCGAAAATCATGGCATGGAGATAAGCACCGAAAGGCTCGGAGAAATATTCCTTGAATTGCAGGACAAAAAAGCTCATAACATAAATCTTGTAAATCCTACTCATTATGTACCATGGATTATCAAAGCGATTGATATGATACGTCCTAAATTGCAAATACCGATTGTTTACAATTCCGGAGGATATGAAACAATTGAAACGCTGGAAATGCTCGAAGGATATGTTGACATATTTCTTCCGGATTTGAAATATTATTCAGCTGAACGCTCCGCAAGATATTCAAAGGCTGAAAATTATTTTGAATATGCATCACAAGCCATACTCAAAATGGCTGATATGGCAGGCGAAATAGTTATTGATGAAAACGGTATTATGCAGAAAGGACTTATCATCAGACATCTTGTAATGCCGACAGGCAGACATGATTCCATGAAGCTTATGGACTGGATTAATGAAAATATTCCGCATGACAGTTTTATGATAAGCCTTATGAGCCAGTATACACCGATAGAAAACTGCATAAACTATCCGGAAATAAACCGCCGTACAGCTACAATGGAATATAATTCCGTTGTAAACCATGTGGAAAAATATGATTTTAACGGCTTTATTCAGGAACGTTCATCAGCTGCAAAGGAATATACTCCCCCATTTGATTTTGAGGGATTGCAAAAATCGGATTTACGCTGATACAACGCAAATCCGAAGAATATTATCTCATCATTGATGTGAATGTGTTCACCATATTCCCGAAAGAACATATGGTTCTTCTGGCATTTCTTTTCATTTCACGCTTCTGATGAGGTGTTGACTGTGCTATAACATAGCATACCGCACCGACTGCCGCACCTGCTATTACTCCCTTGGTAATTGTCTTTACAGCTGACATAACAATCACTTCCTTTCATATACAATCTGATAATATTATCTGTATTTTTTGATGAATTAACAAGCGGAAATTTTTATAAATTTCATATGTTAATAAATATGATTTGCACTTGAAATATTATGCGTTTTATAGTATAATAAAATAAAAATATTATATAAAAGGATATGAATAAAATGGATATTATGGAATCTGCTCTCAAAAAGCATAAGGAATGGAAAGGTAAAATCGAAATCATTTCAAGAACAAGCATAAACAGCAGAGATGAACTCTCTCATGCATATACTCCCGGTGTTGCCGCACCATGTCTTGAAATTCAGAAAAATCCTGAACTCTCCTATGAACTCACACGCCGTCACAATCTCGTTGCAGTTATCACTGATGGTACTGCCGTACTCGGTCTTGGCGATATAGGTCCTGAAGCGGCTATGCCTGTAATGGAGGGAAAATGTGCATTATTCAAGGAATTTGCTGATGTTGACGCATTCCCTGTTTGTGTTGATTCAAAGGATACAGATGAAATCGTAAACACAATTGCACTTATCGGAAAGAGCTTCGGAGGTATAAACCTTGAGGATATTTCTGCTCCGAGATGCTTTGAAATCGAAAAGAAGCTCAAGGAAAGACTTGATATTCCTGTATTCCATGACGACCAGCACGGTACAGCGGTAGTTGCAAGTGCCGCTATGATTAACGCATCAAAGGTAACAGGCAAGAAGATTGAAGATATGACCCTTGTAATCAATGGTGCAGGTGCGGCAGGCTGTGCTATTGCAAAACAGTTTATTTCACTCGGCATGGGCGATATAATTATGGTCGATATTAATGGTATTATCTGCGATGGCGATGAATTTGCAAATCCGTCACATTATGAAATGGCTAAGCTTACAAACAAAAATCATATAAAAGGTTCACTTGCTGATGCAATGAAAAACGCAGATGCATTTATCGGTGTATCCAAGCCAAACCTCGTTTCAGCAGAAATGATTCAGTCAATGGCTGACAAGCCGATTGTGTTTGCTATGGCAAATCCTACTCCTGAAATCATGCCCGACAAGGCTAAGGAAGCAGGTGCATATGTTGTAGGTACAGGAAGAAGCGATTATCCAAACCAGATTAACAATGTTGTTGCATTCCCCGGAATTTTCAAAGGAGCTTTGGCAGTCAGAGCAAATGACATAAATGAGGATATGAAGCTTGCCGCCGCTTATGCAATTGCAGGAAGCGTACCTGCTGACAAGCTTAATGCAGACAACATACTCCCTGACCCGTTCGACAGAGAAATCCCGAAGGCTGTTGCAAGAGCAGTTGCAGATGCCGCTATAAAATCGGGAGTTGCTAAAATTTCAGAATACAGTATTTAAAAAGGAGGAATTTTTATGGCAATAGGCGGAATTGGTTCTTACAGTGCATCATTTTACAGAACCATGTACACAGCCGGCACAAATAAAAACATTATTTCCGGCATGAGTACATCAGTATCATCAAAGTCAGACCCTATGTCTGCACTTTACAGCACACTCAAAGACAGTGCCTTGTTCAAAACAAAAGGCTATCAGTCACTTGTCAAAACATACTATTCAAAACAGGCTGAAAACATCAAAGAGGAGGCAAATGCTGCCGCTGACAGCTTTAAAGATGACAGTGAACAGGCAGTACAAAAGGCTAAGGAAACTCTCAGCAATATAACATATAATGCATCAGGAGTAACCTTTGCTGAAAATTCTGCATCATCAGGAAGTCTGCTCAATATGCAGATATAAAGGAGGAATATATCAATGAAATTTTCATATACACCACAGGGCGTATGTTCAAGAAATATCGACATTGAAGTTGATGAAGACGGAAAAATACTTGATGTCCAATTCACAGGCGGCTGTAATGGAAATCTGAAAGGAATATCATCTCTTGTAAAGGGCATGAAAGCCGATGATGTAATCGAAAAACTCGAAAATATCAAATGCGGAATGAAATCAACATCATGTCCTGCACAGCTTGCAAAAGCTCTCAAGGAAAATATCTGATATGCTGAGAATTGAAAACCAGACAGTCAGGATAATACTTTCAGTAATATTCACATCAGGTTTTCTCATATTCATTGCTCCGTTTTTTGCGGGCATAGTAAATTTCGGAAACTGCACAGGAACGATAGTATTCGGAATACTGTCGTCCTGTGTTTTGTTCAATGAAAGAGTATCCGCATTTACTGATAATATCTGCCGCAATAAATTTGGAAAAGTCGCTGTAATACTGATTATCACAGGAATTATCATATTTTTCACAATCGGTATGATAATAAGTTTTTTTATGATTGGAGCGATAAATAACAAACCTGATACGCCTGATACAGTTATAGTATTAGGCTGCAAGGTAAAGGGTACTCGTCCGAGCCTTATGCTTCAGAGAAGACTTGATACGGCTTATAATTATTTGAGTGAACATGAAGATATAAAAGTCATAGTATCAGGCGGAAAAGGCGATGATGAGGAAATCAGTGAGGCTGAATGTATGAAAGCATATCTCATTGAAAAAGGAATATCCTCCGAGCGTATACTGAAAGAGGATAAATCGACTAACACATATGAGAATTTCAGATTTTCATATGACATCATGCAGACAAGAAATCTTGGGAAGAAAGCGACTGTCGTTACTGACGGATATCATCAGTTAAGAGCAGGTATGCTTGCAAAGGATACAGGACTTGAAACAACTGCTCTTTCAGCACCTACATCACCATGGCTGATACCAACATACTGGCTTCGTGAATGGCTCGCTGTAACTTACAAAATTATCAGAAACATCATTTCATAATTTTTTATATTATAAAATCAAAAGCAGGAACATTTCAAATTAATGTTCCTGCCTGTTTTTTATTGTTCAAATTCCTTTACAAGATGTATAATTCTATGGTCAACCAATGCGTCAATAAATGTTCCGTTTTCCCTGTATTCTTCTTCAAATATCTTTCCCTCAACTCGTATTTTGCTTATAAGCGAGGTATTTTCATACGGTATAAGCAGTTTCATGCGTCTTGCGGTTTCAGGAAGATTTTTTGCAATACATTCAAGCAGATTATCAAAGCCGTAACCTGTTTTTGCACTGATTTTCACCGTTGTATCATCATTATGGAAAATATTTTCATCATATGCAATATCGCACTTATTAAGCACATTAATCTTAGGAATACCATCACAGCCGAGTTCAGTGAGTAATTTTGCAGTAACTTCTGCCTGCTCCATACATTCGGGAGATGATATATCCATAACATTCAGAATAAGGTCAGCACTTGCGGCTTCTTCGAGAGTTGATTTGAATGCTTCCACGAGATTATGCGGCAAGCGTCTTATAAGTCCTACTGTATCTATTATAAGGATATTCCGCCCGTCAGGAAGTTCAATTCCCCTTGATGTTATATCAAGCGTGGCAAAAAGCTTGTTTTCAGCAAGCACATCTGAATTTGTAAGAGCATTGAGCAGAGTGGATTTTCCGACATTGGTATATCCGACTATTGCGGCACATAGAATACCATCTTTTCTGCGTCTTTTTCTTATAAAATCCCTGTGTTTTTTGAGTTCCTTCAACTCATTTTCAAGTATAGCAACTCTTTCCCTTATACGTCTTCTGTTGGTTTCAAGCTTGCTTTCACCCGGTCCACGAGTTCCGATACCTCCGCCAAGTCTTGAAAGCTGTGTGCCTGTTCCGATAAGATGCGAAAGACGATATTTTTCCTGAGCAAGTGCGACCTGCAAACAGCCCTCTTTAGTCCTTGCCCTCTGTGCGAATATATCAAGTATAAGGGTTGTGCGGTCTATTGCTCTTATGCCGAGTATATCCTCAATATTCTTTCGCTGAACTGCTGTAAGTTCATCATCAAATATGATGAGTTCCGCTTCCAGATTTTCGCATAACTCCTTGGCTTCCTCAAGCCTGCCCGAACCTATGCAGGTAGCCGTATCAAATGCAGGTCTTTTCTGAGTAATCTTTGCAACTGTTTCAGCCTTTGCAGTCAGTGCAAGCTCCTCCAGTTCATTCATTGATACATCTATATCATACTCGCCTGTATCGACACCTGCAAGTATTACTTTTGTAAAAATTTCAGGATTATTCTGTTCCATAAATCTCCTCATAATTATTTTTATCTATTAACAGTTTGCTTATCGGCTCAACTATTCTGTTAAATTCCATACTCCATTTCTTCACAAATTTCAGACCAGTATGTATCTTCACTATAAAAAGCATTACTGTCTAATTTTAAAATTTTCTCTCTGAATTTATCAGCAAATTCAGAAAGTTGCGATTCATCTGGATTCTCTGGAAGTTCATTTCCCTCTGTATTTATATAATTATCATAAAGCAAAAGTTCTTTTACAAAAATATCTATACTAATGGAAATATAGCAAAGTGTATTCTCATCAGTTATGATATAATATATTTTTCCATCTTCGCCAATTCCAATAAGATTATTTTTAATATCTTTATCTCCACCAATAATTCTATAATTATTATTTTTAAAAGAAATGTTATAAAAATCTGTTTTGCTTAAAAATTTAATTTCTAAAATTGTTTTTTCAGGTAATGAATTATCGATATACATTTTATCACCTCAAATTTTGATTTACCCAAACGGTCGAGCCGGTAAATAATATCTGCGACAACTCACCATTAGACCTCCTCGGAAACTTACGAAGCGTCATCTTCCTTGTTTCTTTTGCGTCTGACTTTGAGCCTCTCCCTTGAAATACATACAGTATTCCTGCGGTCGAGCCTCTTTGTCATACGCAAAATATCCTGCGGAATCTGACACTTCTCCAGTTCCCGAGGAGGTCTATTATTTATAAGGCTTAACCTTAACAGTTTTTCCGCATACTGAAAGTATCATACTGCCGAATGGTGCAATCTGAACTTCAAATGAATAAGGGTGTCCCTTATATGGTATTTTTTCGGCATATATTTTTTTATTTGCATTGTCAAGACCTTTTCCGCCGTATATAAAGCTGTCACTGTTGAGAATTTCCTCCATTATTACAGGCTCATCAATGCCTATTCTGAATGTCTTGTAATGATTCATTGATAAATTCAGCACAACCACAACAGAACTGTTGAAAACCGTTCTCTGATATGAATATACACATTCAGCAGGAGCATTTACTTCAAGCCATCTGAATTTGCTTGAATCATATTCATCACAATAAAGTGCAGGTGTAATGTAGTAAAGGCGGCATAATTCACGGAAATAGTGATAAAATGCATCATGGTTAGGATAGCGGAGCATAAACCAATCTATTTCCTTTGACTCGTCCCATTCCCTCAGCTGTCCTATTTCACTGCCCATAAAATTGAGTTTCTTGCCGGGGTGCGTAAACATATATGTATAAAATGTTCGGCACTGAGGGAATTTATACTCATATTCTCCCCACATTTTCTGCAATATTGTTGCCTTTCCATGAACAACCTCATCATGCGAAATAGGGAGCATAAACACATCACTGTAAAAATAAAGCATTGAAAATGAAAGCTGATTGTATTTGCTGACACGTTCCTCAGGTGTGAACTGGAAAAATTCAATAGTATCATGCATCCAGCCCATATCCCACTTATAGTCAAATCCAAGACCGTCATACTGCACAGGAGCAGTTACTTTCATATAATCTGATGAATCCTCCGCAATAAGCATTATCCCCTTGTTAAGCTGCTTCAAGCCGTAATTCATTGAACGTATAAACTCGATAGCATTGGAATTAACACCTCTGTCCCTGTCGCCCTGCCAGTATATTGCATTGTTGATAGCGTCCATTCTAAGACCATCAACATGATATTTGTCAAACCAGAAATTAGCGGCTGATTTTATAAAGCTTCTTACAACCGGACTTGAAAAATCAAAATTTCTTGAACCCCACTGACTGTTGGCAATATCCGAATGATTGTATTCATAAATCGGAGTACCGTCAAATATTGCAAGTGCATACATATCGGATACAAAATGCACAGGTACAAAATCCATGATAACACCGATATTGTTTTTATGACATTCATTGATAAAATGCATAAGCTCCTGCGGACTTCCGTATCTTGATGTAACTGAGAAAAATCCGCTTACCTGATAACCCCATGAGCCGTCAAGAGGATGCTCCGAAAGAGGCATTAATTCAACATGAGTAAAATAATTTGATTTCAGATAGTTGATAAGCTCGGAGGTAAGCTCTGAATAGCTGTACCAGCCGCTTTCGACATGATTCTTGTCATGCTTTTTCATACGCCATGAACCGAAATGCAGTTCATATATATTCATAGGCAGATTATGATTTTCGCATCTGTTTCTGAACCATGTAACATCATCGAATTCAAAATTATCAAGACGTGTGACAACAGATGCCTTGCCCGGTCTTAATTCTGACTGAAATGCATACGGGTCAGCCCTGTCAGTAATTTCTCCATCACTCTGATAAATTCTGTATTTATACATCATGCCGATATAAGCATCGGTCATAAACAATGAATACACACCATGAGAATCCCTCGTCATATCTATTGGTTCCCAGTCTGTTTTGTCGCATATAAGCTGAACCTCCTCAGCATTAGGGGCATATACTCTGAATATATATCCCTCCTCACCATTATTCCAGTATTTATGTACTCCGAAATATTTATATGAATCAAAACAATTCCCTTCAAAAAAACTCAATATATTCATTTTTAAATCCCTTTCCATAAAAATTATTTTTTAATGCAAAATCATAATAGTTTTATCAATTATTTCTGATAAATACAGCAATTATGATGAAATAATTATAACATATATTTTCCTTAAATTCAACATTATAAGTCGTGTTCCAGATAATTTTTTGAACATATTCAAATTTTTAAATAAGCATAAGCCTGATGAAATTCAATTTTAAAAAATTGTTTTGTCGAAATCAGATTAATAAAATCATAAAAAGTGCAACCTTTTCCTTATCCGGATTGTAATAGTATACAGAGGTCAAAAAACATATAAATTCAAAGGAGGAATTTTCTATGAAAAAAATTATTGCAATGGTACTCTCGCTCGCACTTATCAGTACACCTTATTCAGTCATATCATATGCGGCTGATAATGTTTCTGAAGACATCACTGTATCACAATCGGATAATGCCTCGGAAAACACATTTGCTTTTTCAGTGAATGATATGTATATCAGTGATATTTCACATTCCTGTGTAATGAATGTAGAAATTACTGACGATAAAGCAATATCTTCTCTGGAATTTACAGCTCAATGTGATGATGCGATAATTTCCCAGTATTACGACTTTGATATGGTGGACGGGAATGGAAACGTTATAGGCACATCGGAAGTAACAAATGAAGGAAACGCTCTGAAATGGATATGGAATTCTGATGATGGACAAGATTATAATTTAAAAGGAAACTTCGTTCGTCTGTTAATCGCCGTAGATGAAGAAACCACCGAACAGGGTGATATATTCAATATATTTCTTAAAGCAAAGACTCACAGTACAGAAGCAGACTGCGATTATACATATTCAGAAAATGCAATCGTTACAGTTGATAACGCATATCTCGAAGGGCCTATCGCAAAATTCAGCTGTACTGATACATATGCACAGCCGGGCGGAATAGCATATGTTGATTTGAGTGTTGATGAAAACAAAGGATTTTTTGGACTTCTTCTCCAGTATGTGCTGGATACCGATTATTTCAGTATAGAATCAATCTATGCTGATAAGGAAACAAGATTTTTCGGCGATGGAAATATTTCTCCTGAGGATTATCCGGATACATGGGCTTTCAATCCGCAAAATAATTATTTTCTTTGCCTCAGAGTTTATAATGAAGTATTTGAAACAGGAAGCTTTGTAAGACTTGCAATAAGAGTTGACGAGGATACTCCTGAGGGTGAATACGAAATACTTCCACAGGTTTTGCAGTGCTGTTCAAATGATTCATATGAACCATTGAGAGATGCAGAGTATACAGCAGGAAAAATTATCGTATCAAAGGAAAAGAAAGAAGTCAATATCAAGCCGATACCTCTTGTAATGAAATTATATACACCAATCGGTGAAATCGGCAGTTCAGAAAGCATACTTGCCGGCGATATAAATTATGACGGCAGTGTTGATTCACATGATGCATTATGTATATTGCAGAGTGTAGTCGGACAATCAGAAACAAGTGTAATGGCTGATATAGATGAAGATACTGAAATAACTTCAGCTGATGCACTCGAAATTCTTAAATATATCGTAGACTGAGAAAACTCTTCTATTATTTTTTGATTGAATTAAAGAAATGCCGATTCACAGCAGTAAAATGCTGTGATGAGGCTTTCTTTGGTTTAAGAAATACTGTTGTTTTCTGAAAAAATAAATCTGTAAAAGGAGGGAAAGCTTTTTAATGTTATCCTATGAAACAGATGCAGATAAAATTGTAAAAAAATATCTCAAAGATATATATGCATTTGCCTTTTCAAAAGTAAAGAATAAAAATGATGCAGAAGATATTACTCAGGAGGTGCTTATGCAGTATGTGTCAAAATCACCTGATTTTGAAAATGAGGAACACGCAAAGCACTGGATTTTAAAGGTTACTGAAAATATATGCAGAAATTTTCATAAGTCCGGCTGGAAAAGATATGTTTCATTTATTGAAGAAACTGATTATGAACTTTCAGAAGAAAGCCGGAACATTGATGATAAAATTATACTTGATGATGCGATTAAAAGGCTTCCTGCAAAATATCATCACATAATTCATCTTTTTTATTATGAAAAGCTGTCGATAAATGAAATAAGCGAGATACTTGAAATAAGCGTGACTGCTGTAAAATCAAGGCTTAAAAGAGGCAGGGACAGATTAAGAAAAATACTCAAGGAAAGGGGAATTTCTTTTGAAGATTGAGGATATTTACAATAAGTATGTTGATAATTTACAGCCTGACAAACAATTTATCAATTCTTTAAAGCCTGAATTACAGAAATCCTTTGATAAAAGGAACAATGAAAAACAGAATTTATGCATGATAAAAATTACTGAAACAGTTGAATATAAGAAATTCAGCCTGTGGAATTATGTTTCTATTATGACCCTAATGCTTGTTTTCCTTGCATTTTCAATGACAGCGGCTTCACTTTTCAATAATAACACAGATGACAAGCAGGTATTTGAAACAACATATACCGAAGCTTCCACGCAGGAGATTTATGTATATGATACAACAGCTGAAACATCAGAAAATAAAATAATACTTACAGAAACGGCGACAGAATTATCATCAAAAACAACTGAAGAATCAGAATATACAGAAAATATCGAAACATCAGAATATCAGGAAACATATCCAAATCCGGATAATAATTATTATTATAACAATGAAAGTATCTATACAGAGCAGGAATATATCCAAACAGAAACAACTGTTTCCGAAACAACAGAAATTACATTACACAGTGAAGAATACACTTCTGACACTGAAACATATCTTTCTGAATCTGAAACATCAGAAAGTACAGAATACACAGAAGAAGAAAACATACTGAACTTTGAAAGTGCAGCTGCTTCTTCGGGTGAAGACACTCATATTTATCTCAGAATAAAAACTTCTGAGTATAATATTACGATAATGCGTGCAGTTATTGATTTTGATTCGGATTATCTTGAACTGAAAAATATAAATGCATATTCTGAACCGAAAGGAGATACAGAATGTGAGTTGTACATTAATGACAATACATTTCTTTTACAGATTATTAATACAGGTGAAGACAATATTTTAACACTTGATTTTGAATTCAGTGTTTCCGAAAATGCTCCGGTCGGAAAATATGAAATCAGCTTATCGGGAGAAATGGTTGACAACCCTCATAATAATTTGATATATATTGACGAAAAAAGCTTTATAATTATTGAATAAAAATCAGGAGGAATTTTAATTATGAAAATCAAGAAAATAATCGCTGGAATTATGGCACTGAACATTATGTGTTCATTTGTATATGCAGAAAATAATAACATTTTTTCAGAATTGGTAAATATCGTTTTTGCTGATGAAGAAGTACTGACTTATGATGAAAATTTATCATATAAAATAATTACCGATGAATACGGCATACAAACAATAACTATAACAGGCTGTGCTAAAAATGCCAAAGAAGTTGAAATACCGTCTGAAATAGATGGCATAACTGTAAACTCACTCGGCGACAAGGCGTTTTATCAATGCAGTTCTCTGAAAAGTGTCAAGCTTCCTGATAGTTTAAGAAATATAGGAAACTATTGCTTTGCTGAATGTACATCACTTACTGAAATTAATTTTCCTGATTTTATGGAAAATATAAGTTCAAATGCTTTTAACGGCTGCACAAGCCTTGAGGATATAGATATTTCGGAGGATATTTACATAATAGAGGAGTATGCTTTTTTTAACTGTGAAAGTATGAAGGAAATAATAATTCCGAGAACTGTAATAGAAATACATGAAATGGCAATAGGATATAACAGTTCCGGTGAGATTGCAGATGATTTTGTTATAAAAGGCTATTCGGGAACAGCAGCAGAGCAGTATGCAGTAGATAATGGAATTGAATTTATTGATTTAAACAATACAAATCAGTGCGGAAAAAATTCAGAATATTCATTTGATGAGGAAACAGGTGTACTCACAATAAGCGGATATGGAGAAACATTTGAAAATTTTTCACTAATAACAATATTTGATGATATCAGAGAAAAAATAAAGGAAGTTGTTATTGAAGATGGTATCACAAGTATAGGCTGTTCTATGTTTACAGAATGTACTGAAATGGAAAAAGCAATTATCCCTGAAAGTGTTGTATCTATAAGTCGAAGTGCTTTTGCCGACTGTACAAAGCTTTCAGATGCAGAAATATTATCGGATAATCTTGAATATATCGCAGAAGATGCATTTGCAAATACAGCATGGTATGAAAATTATCCGGACGATTTGATTTATATAGGAGATATGTTATATAAATATAAAGGCGGCTCAGGAAACAGAGTTATTGAAATAAAAGATGGTACAAAAAGAATCAACTGGAGTGCGTTTAAGAATTCAAAAGATATAGATAAAATTATAGTACCTGACAGTATTGAAAATATTGATAGTATGGCTTTTTACCGTTCCAAAGTAAAGGAGATTGTACTTCCTGAAAGTATTAAATCAATAGAAAGTTATGCATTTGCATTCTGCAATATGCTTGAAAAAATAAATCTGCCGGAAGGACTTCTGAAAATAGAAGATGAGGCATTTCGTGGCTGCACTATGCTTGAAGAAATAAATTTACCGGAAAGTATTACAGAAATAGGAGATAACGCATTTTACAATTGTGAAAATCTTAAAGAAATAAACTTGCCCGAAGGTGTTACAACAATAGGCTCAGGTGCATTTGACTACTGTAAAAATCTTCGTGAAATATATATGCCGGACAGCGTTACAAGAGGAGGGTCATTCGATGAATGTGAAAAGCTCGAAAAAATAAGGATTTCAGAAAATCTTGAATATCTTCCGACATTCAGAGGCTGTTCATTATTGAAATCAATTGATATTCCTGATAATGTTTCAATAATCGTAGGGCTTTCAGGTTCAGGTCTTGAAGAAATAATTATCCCTGATAGTGTAACTGAAATTGTTGAACAGGCATTTATGGACTGTACAAATTTGAAAAAAGCAGTTCTTCCGAAAGACATCAAAACAATTGAACAATGGACATTCAAAGGCTGTTCATCACTTACTGATATAATAATTCCTGAAAGCGTTGAAACCATTGGTTTTTCAGCATTCAGAGATTGTGCAAGTCTGAAAGAGATAACAATTCCTGCAAATGTAAAAGAAATAGATGACCGTGCATTCGGATTTTATTATGTTGAGAATATGAATCAGATGAAAAAATATACGGATTTTGTTATAAAAGGCTATGCCGGCACAGCGGCGGAACAGTATGCCATAGATAACGGATTTGAATTTATTGATTTGAGCAATATTCAGGGAGATATAAACGGTGACGGACAGATTACTTCATCAGATGCATTGAATATATTGCAGGCTGTAACAGATATTGTTATTCTGACCGATGAACAGAAAAAAACAGCAGATATTAACGGCGATGGTGAAATAACATCAGCAGATGCACTCGCTGTTTTACAGATAGTTGTCAGCATGGAATAACTGAATATTATAAATAACGTGAGTTCGACAACCAAAAATAAAAGTTTTGGTCAAGCTTTTTCAAGCGGCAAGTTGCCGCCTCCAGTTTTGAGTATCAACCTTATCCAAGCGGTCGGGTATGTATAAACCGAACCAACAAAACAAAATCCGAAACCAAAAGTTTTTGTCCAGCTTTTTTCAAAAAGCTGGCGGTTTCCAAAGGCAGAGCC